>SLIY01000321.1 GCA_007135385.1 Leptolyngbyaceae cyanobacterium CSSed165cm_216 | reverse complement strand
CAATAGGTAACCGTGGGCAAGACACTTATCCTATTTCATGCCCTATTCATGACGCAGCATAACTATAGTCGCGTGGTGCATTGCGGCCCAAAGGCAGGGTCTATAAGGTTTTGTGCAGATGGGTGGGCTGCTAATGTATCCTACTCAGGTCAAAGCTCACCTTGACAAGACGGCCTGATCACCGGCTATTGACCGGCTATTGATCTGTGGCCTTGTTTTAAGGGGAAACTCAATTTTTTGGGCCTTGACCCATCAGCCCTGGGATGATCGATTGGGTCGGTCCGATAAAGTCCCAAGACCAATTGATGCCCTAGCCCCGTACAATTGAGAGTGGGATTTTTTACACACAGGATTTTCTGAGGAGATCAGCCATGCCACAGGCCGTCGGTTCTTTAGAGACCAGGGGATTTCCCCCGGTATTAGCCGCCGCAGATGCGATGGTCAAAGCCGGTCGGGTCACCCTGATTGGCTACATTCGAGCCGGTAGCGCCCGCTTTGCCATTAATATTCGGGGTGACGTGTCTGAGGTCAAAGCCGCCATGGCGGCTGGGGTGGAAGCTGCCGAAAATACCCCAGGTGGGATTTTAGAAACCTGGGTAATTATCCCTCGTCCCCACGAAAATGTGGTCGCTGTGATGCCCATTGACTTTAATGAAGAGACGGAAATCTACCGCCAAGCGGTAGAGCAGCCGATTCTACCAGGTTCCATGGGGCGCTAGTACACCGGTACAGAAATTCGGTTTCTTGGCCAGACAGCCAATTCTCTCGTTAAAGCAGCGACGAAGTAAGCGGGTTTTTAACCGTACTGAACCGATGCTCTAGGGCGGCCTGGCAGAGAAACGAAAGGAACACACAATGCCCAGAGGAATGCCCAGAGGGGGCGGCAACCTTCCTCTGGGCATTCCTCTGGTGTCAGTCCGTCAGGCTAAACTCGTCAAATTTCACCACCGCAGATGCGGGCTGACGGGTATCGAAGTAGTAGCTGCTGATGGTGCCTTGGCCCGTATCGAAAATGCTAAATGCGGTAATATCGTTGCTGGCCACATAGGGCAGGGGCTGTCCGCCGTCATCGAGCAGTGGCGCTAGGGTGGGTACCACTGGCTCCAGCCCGTTTGCATCCCCCTGGGCTACGTAGTACTCGGCCGTAAAGCTGTTCATGGCATCAGCGGCCTTGGCCGGGGGCACTGGACGAGCCTGATGGCGCCAAAAAGCACCATAGGAATTGCCCACGTTAGAGGTTTCCAGGTAGTGGGTGCCCGTGGGCGACACAAATCGGTTCCACAGGTGCGAGTGACCATAGAGCACTAAGTCAACTCCGGCCTGTTCGAGTAACGGGATTAGATCGCGGGCAATGTGGTCCTGATCTAGGGGATACTCGTAGCGGATCGCCTGGAGGCGGCCGTCGGGATGTCTATCCTGTACAGCCACTGGGTCGGTAAAGGCAGGAACGCTGTTATCGCCCAACGTGTGGGGCGGGTGGTGCAGCATCACCACTTTATATTTGGCCTGACGGAAAGCATTGCTGGTCAGCTCCTGCTCTAGCCACCGATATTGTTCACTCCCTTGGGCAATGGGCTCAAAGATATGTTGTCCGTGGCCCCACAGGTGGGGGGTGCTGAGGTCAGCCTCCCGTTCTTGGTAACGACCCCGGACGGTAGGGTTAAGATCGTAGGGACGCCAGATTTGCGTGACGTAGAGGGTCACTAGCCGAATATCCCCAAAGGTGATGGCGTAGTAGCGGCTGGTGGTGTCGGTGCGGTTTGGCTGGGGTACCTGGCTAACGGGTAGGGTAAAGAGAGCATCGTAGGTGTCGGTGTTAAACGAGTTGTCTTTGATCCATTGATAGCGAAGTTGCTCCTCTCCGCTGGGGTTGAAGAGGTCAGCGTGGTGATCGTACACCACCCCAGCGATCGCCCGCGGGACAGCATCATTAAACTGATGTTTGAGCGGGGCCGTAGCCGAGGCGCGCCCCATGACTTCGTGGTTGCCGATCGCTGGAAACAGCGGTGCATGCTGAATCAGCTCCCCTCCGTGGTAGCGGGTGACACGGTTATTGTGATCCAGGTCATAGCTGGCCTGCCCCTGCAGACAGGGGAAAAAGCCATTGCCACGCCTATCGTCAAACCATTCAGAGGCGCGATCGGGGACGTTGACCAGGTCGCCAGCAAAAAAGATGCCGTCTACCTGGCCCATGGTTTCCTGAACCTTTTGTAGGTTAGCGGCCACCATGGGCATGTTTTGATGATCTGAGGTCAGCAGAATCTTCAGCGGCTGCCCTGGCAAGGGAGCCGCCGCCAGGGTAAAGCAGCGGCTGTTGATCAACGTACCGTCCTCAGTCAGGCTGGATACCCGGTAGGGCACCCGCTGCCCTGGTGGTAGGTCACTCACCACCGCCTCATGACGCCAGATCGGTCGCCGTACTGTGTGGGGCAGATCCATAAAGTCAGGATGGTTCAGGTGCGATCGCGGATCCTCTCGGGTGCGGTCCAGCATCTGGGTAGTGGCCATCGCCTGGTGGATTAATGGAGTATCCCCGACTGGGCCCGGCTCTCCCCAACTGACCTGGTGCTGCTTGCCAAGAAATTCAGTAAACCAGACGACCCGCACAGTAGTGACGGTCGGGTATTGCAAAAACGGATCGGTCAACAACCTACTTTCCACCACAGCTTCGTCCTGTAACAACACCTACAGCCCCATAGGCTAGTACTCAGAGGCATAAGTCAGCCAACCATTTCTGATACCTGTCACCTAGACCCTGACCATTTTTCGTGCTTCGCTCTTCGTTCTTTTGCTATGGCCAGCCCCTGCCCGCCATAAATTCATCCAAATGGTCGATAAATAACGACAATACAAAAACTGTCTGTTCATTTCTAACAGTTGGGAACACTTGTGCCAGCGTAGAACCATGCACGTTTCAGGCAGTCTACTTTATGGTGGCTCTTTTCAAAGATCTGTCGACGGTATGGCCATCCCGATGGGGGGGTGGAGTGTTGTTGTTGCTCTCCCTGGGGCTGCATGGGGTAGTGCTATCCATGCCGGTTACAGAGCGATCGCCTGAAGTTGAGCCATTGCCTGCAACGGAGCATGCCCTGGATCTGACTACCGACGCGATTGATGTGGTTCAGCTGCCAGCTAGCCCAGAGGCACCAACACCAGAGCCGGAACCCGTTCCAGTCGCCAGCGCCACCCCGGCACCGCCGCCCCCTGTCAGTCCGCCCGCCGTCCCGCCAGTGCCTTCCCCGTCAGCGCCTCCCCCAGCGGACGTACCAACACCAGCGACCCCGGCACCAGAGACGAGTGACTCGCCCACCCCAGACCCTACCCCCGAACCATCAGAGCCTCTGACAACAGCAGAACGACTGCGTACCCCGTCTGAGTACGAGTACATTAACCGCAACAAATCCCTAACGGCAGACGACTTCGAAAGATTTACGTTTGAGGTAGTGCCTGGCTGGATAGAAGCCGTCAGTCAAAACTTAGGTCAAGATGTTGCGCCGGACCTGGGTAAAGAACAACCGACCTTATCCATTCAATACCCTATCACTACCTGCCTGCCGGCGCCCCCTGCAGAGGGGTTAGTGGGGGTGATTGTGAAGGCCGATGGGTCGTTGATGCAAGCCCCTGAACTGCTGGACAGTACGAACTACCCGGTGTTGGATGACTATGCCCTCGAACAAGCCGCCGAAAAAAGCTTTGAGCCCCATAACTCTCCTAGTCCCCTAGCTCGCTGGCTCACGGTGAAGGTGGTTTACGACGCGGCTAACTGTACTCCCTAGGGCGCCTGTGCAGTATGTCAAGATCCCAGGGTTCTTAGGCTGATTGACCATAATTTTTGGGACATTCCAGGGCCGAACCCTGGGATCTGTACTGGCGTTCTAGACCTGCCAAACTGTAAAAATCATCACTTTATACTCAAAGCGCCCTGGGTCTTTCAGCAGTCATTTGCAGAAGAACGCTACGGGGATCATGCTTTAATGCAGAACTTACTGAGTATTTGTGCTGATCCTCTGATGTACTCATCTGCCAGCTTTGGATATTAACAAAACTTCAGTAAATTATTCTTCTGTGGCAGAAAAAATATGCATGACTAGGTGAATAACCACATGTCAAGGGATTGCTTTTCCAGAAATAGTCAAGTTAAAAAATGCAACGTCTTGCCTTGCAATAAAGCCTTAAATTACTTAATAAAATTCTCATGAAGAGAATGATAGGATTCTCTCAACTAAGCCATAAGCTTTTCTTCACTATTAGCGCTACCGTTGTTTTCTGGAGAACATTGTCATGTCTGGTAACCCCGTTGGACTCAAGCCCGAAACCCGTAACCATAAAGGGTTCTTTGTGCAGGACGCTGACTACGAGTTAGTTAGCATTGAAGCCTCTGGTTGGGCGTTGATCTGTGTGGACGATGCCGTATGCCATTATGTTGATCCTGACAATCTATTGCAATCTGACAACGAAGGCTAGCTCAAGTCACCTGTCAACGCCTGATTCTGATCAGGGTTGATGGTTGCTATAGTGATCAGAGCTATCAATTCAAACGGTAATCCGTTTGTAAGGCTGTTCCAAGCATGGAGCAGCCTATTTTGTCGACAATGACAGTTACGGAGGAGAGATCTTGGTGGGCCGCATTTCTAGCCTGATTAGTTGGATCCTGGTGGTTGATTTGGCCTTGGTATTGCTCAGTTTTGCTTGGTTTATGGTCGCTGTGATCGGTCGCACCCTGAACCTGGATTTGGGGCTTAACCTCTGGTACTCCCTCTGGAATCCGCTGATTTTACCCGCGATCAGTGTTTTGATGGCCGGGGCGATCGCCAGTGGGGTGGTGGGCTGGATCACCAAACGCCTCAATGCCGATCCGTCCTAGGGCAACCTTTGGTTTGTCACCAGTCAGGTCATCGTTACCACAGCCGCTGGGTACGGGAATACCATCGCAACAGCACCCGAGCTAGATGTTGCGAATTGTGACGCACAGTCAGATTAGCCTGCTCTTCCATGATGTTGGCCGCAATAATTCGTCGCCCGGACGCTGTAATGGCGTCTCGATCCAGCAATACAGGGCCTACCCCTTGCTTGGCATAATGGGTGATCACCGCTGCAGAGGGTAGGGCCTTTTGCACCAGTACGCCGTCAAACAGGTAACGGCCGCAGGCTGAGTCAATGGCGCGAATATGATCAGAGACGGAGAAGCCTTCGGTCTCCCCGGGTTCGGTCATGATGTTGCACACATAAATTCGGGGTACCCGCTGGGCCGCTATGGCCTTGACAATCTCTGGCACCAATAGGTTGGGAATAATGCTGGTATACAGGCTGCCAGGGCCAATGACGATATAGTCGGCCTCTTCAATGGCTTTAATGGCCTTAGGCAGGGCTGGCGGGTTAGCGGGCAGACAACCAATGTTAACAATTTGTCCCCGAGCCTCAGCAATTTTAGACTCTCCGACAATCCTGCGCCCATCCTTCAGCTCGGCCCACAACTGCACATCGCTTAGGGTGGCTGGCAATACCTGACCGCGGATGGCCAATACTTTGGAACTGGCCGCGATCGCCTGCTCTAGATCGCCAGTCACCTCACTCATGGCCGTTAGAAACAAGTTGCCGAAACTGTGCCCGACTAGGCCACTACCCGCCTCAAACCGGTACTTAAATAGCTCAGTCAAAAGCTTTTCTTCGTCCGCTAAAGCGGATAGACAGTTACGAATGTCGCCGGGGGGCAGCACCCCAATCTCTCGACGCAGGCGTCCAGAGGAGCCGCCATCGTCAGCTACAGTGACAATGGCGGTGATATTGGCGCTGTAATGTTTGAGCCCTCTCAGCAGGTTGGACAGCCCAGTGCCACCGCCGATCACAACGATTTTAGGCCCCCGAGACAGTCGTCGCTGGGTGAGTAAGACATCCAGCAGCTTTTCCTCTTGATCGGGTACCAGCACATCAGTAATGGCCCCGACGGCACGAGTCTGGCCCCACAAAATTAAGCCCAGACCTAGCAAAATCCCCACAGGACCACTGACATAGCTAGGGAAATAGGTGGTGATGGCCCTGAGAATGTCCCCCAGCACCCGACCAGTGCGAAAGACCGGCGTCAGGTTGAGCCAAACCATTAAGCCGATGCCCACCAGCAAGACACCCGTCACACTCAGAAACAGCCAGCGCTTGACCAGTAGCCCAGGGGCTAGCCACCAAACCCATCGATTCACCGGTCGTGATGGTGTGGGCCGTCCGGTCGAAGTTGGTCGAGGTTTTGCCACGGAATTAACCTGGCGGAGCAGCTTCCCAAAGGCCATATGCAGAGGTCTGAGCAACATGGGGGCGGTTGAAATAGGAGGTTGGCAAGGCCAGGCAACAGGGTGATGTTCGCACTAGTCAGCGGAGCTTCAGTAGGATGGCACACCTCGAAGGATAGTGTAACTTCTGTAACTAAGGGTCGTGGTGCCCAATTGTATACCAAGGTCAAATCTTAGTTTTGAGTTGCCCAGGCGCGAGCTATTCTAACCATAGGCAAGGGGAATAGCCCTGGCCAGGGGGCTAAGGGGGTGAGATGCGATCGCAACATAGCGTTCTGGGACATTGACATCGCCTGGGCCTAGCGCCTTTGATATTAGCGACAACTAGGGAATCAAACCTTTCGCTATGGTTAACAGCAGCTTTAGAGACATAGGTGCCTATGACTGACGCCAGCAGGAATAGAGAGCGGGATACCACCGACCCAAGCCAGTCTTATCAGGGTGTACAGTCCGTTGGTTGTGGTCAGGAGCCGCTACTGGAACTGCGGGGCATTTGCAAAAGCTTTGGCCCTAATCAGGTCCTAGATAATGTTGATTTAACCATTTATCGCGGCGAATCCGTGGCGATTATTGGTCCGTCGGGAACTGGTAAATCCACCATTCTGCGGATTATTGCTGGGTTGTTACCCGCTGATGCCGGGGAAATTTATGTGGCTGGTCAGCGGCGAGACGGACTGATCGAGGATGCCGTAGATCCGGTGGGAATTGGCATGGTATTTCAGCAGGCTGCCCTCTTTGACTCCTTGACAGTTAGGGAAAATGTCGGTTTTTTGCTGTATCAGCACTCTAAGTTATCGGCTCGACAGATTCATCAAATTGTGGCTAATGTACTAGATATGGTGGGCTTGCCGGGGACAGGAGAACGCTATCCAGCGGAGTTATCAGGGGGAATGCGCAAGCGGGTCAGCTTTGCCAGGGCGATTGTGTCTAATCCTGATAGTCCCCAGGATCGGCCAGCTCTGTTGCTGTACGACGAGCCGACGGCGGGGCTTGATCCGATTGCATCTACCGTGATAGAAGACTTGATCCGAGATATTCAGAGCAGCCATGGATGCAGTTCGTACTTAATTGTGACCCACCAAGACAGCACGATTCGTCGCACAGCCGATCGCGTGATCTTTTTACATCGGGGGCGCATTCAGTGGAGTGGCCCGGTGAGGGCTATTGACGAAACCAATAACCCCTTTGTCCGACAGTTTTTTAGTGGCCAAGTCCAGGGGCCAATTCAGCTTGCCCCTTAGGGTAGGCTAGATGGCAATCGCCGTCGCGAACCACCAAGCTTTGGCTCAGCAGGCTGGTGTTTGGGACGATGGCGCAGATTCTCTGGGAGAATGGGGGCTGGTCGATGTGGTGTTAGTGATTGAGGTAGACAAGGCCAATGCGCTCAAGGGCAATCCGAGAGGGATCTGTAGGTCTATTGATATTAATTGCGGTGGGCCTGTTTGGCGGATTGGTCCTGTGGCTACGTGGCCTCAGCCCAGGTGCCCGCACCTATCAGGCGGTGTTCCTGTTTGAAAATACCCTGGGCATGAACCAAGGAGCTGCAGTGCGCTATCGAGGAGTACCGGTGGGTCGGGTCTTGAGCGTCAGCCCTTCTGCCAACCAGGTAGAGGTGATCGCAGAAATTACCCAGGCAGACTTGCGCATTCCCCAGGACGCTAATGTGGTGGTGAATCAATCGGGGCTGATTGGCGAAACCACGATCGATATTACGCCCGTCCGACCACTACCAGAGGATGCCATCGCCATGCCCGTTACGGGGGATGGCTGTGATAGCCAGGTGATTGTTTGTAGCGGCGATCGCGTTCAGGGGTTTGTCGGTGCCAGCTATGAATCACTGATTCGTTCGGCGGAGGGGCTGGCTAACGCCTTTGCTGACCCAGACATACTGGCGGATTTGAAAGTCACCCTCAAGAATGCCACGGTCTTCACCGAAAGTGCCACGCTGCTGACGGACGAGCTGATTGGCCTATCTCAACAGATTCGCACCGATCTGGGGCCGTTGATGGTGTCAGCCAACCAGGCCACCGATAATGTTAGCGATGCCGCGACCCAAGTGGGCAGCGCTGTGGCCCAGTTTGAAGTGACCGGCACCGAAATCAACAGCCTGATTATGGCCAATCGCAGCACCCTGGTCAGCACCCTGGGTAACCTTAACCGCAGTACGGCCGAACTGGAGGCGATCATGGCAAGCCTCAGCCCTGCCATTCGAGACAGCGAGTTGCTAAATAACCTAGATACGCTGTCTGCCGATGCGGCAGCGACCATGGCTGACCTGCGGTCAATTACCTCAGCCGTGAATACCCCCGAAAATTTATTGCTGTTGCAGCAGACCCTAGATTCTGCCCGGAGTGTGTTTCAAAATGCCCAAAAGGTGCTGGCTGATGTAGATGAGCTGACTGGGGATCCGATTCTGCGGCAAAATATTCGCCGACTGATCAATGGCTTGAGCGACCTGGTGTCGATTACCCATCAGCTGGAACAAGAAAGTCAGCTGGCCCAGGCCCTGACGTTCCCGGCAGGTAAGCGGGTGGAGCGCATTACCCTGACCCCAGCTCCTAAATCGGAAGCCGCTGGCACCGGGTCCCAGCTGTTAGTCAGCCATCAGGGGCAGGTGTATCGCTTTCAGGCTCACCCCAGCCCAGGGCCCTAGACGGCGATGGCTGTTGACCCATGCTTTACCCCTAACCCCAAGTCGCGATCGCGTCCCCCGCTAATGTCCCCATCCCCTATATTTTTTGACTTCGAAGCCGACTTTGTAGAATCCCTGCGCTGTATTCCGATGGTTGTGCGGTTCAAGCTCGACACCTGCGGCGTCAAACTCAAACTACACCACTGGAACCAGTTCAGCCCCGACGAACGACAGCAGTTGGCCCAGCGCCCCTGCCAGGATGTGGCCACCGCTGCTGCCTATGGCAACTATGTGCAGGGGCTAGTCAGCCATTACACCGGAGTACCGGCTAAAACTCTGCCCCTTGAGCCCCATCCCCCCTGGGAGAACCCCCAGGCAATTCCCCCTGAAGTCGTCACCCAAACCGCCGCAGAGCGCTGCACGATTTCCCTAGACCAGTGGCAAGCCCTCGATCCCCTCCAGCGATTTGCCCTAATCAAGCTCAGCCGCCCAAGCCACGAAAATAAAAACTTTTACCCCGCCCTGGTGGAATTTGGGCTAGTAGATGGATAGTGATGACTAGAGCGGTCACACGTTGGCGTTTGAGAGATCGTTCAATGGCCAACCCCATGTACCGCGAAGTTCTTCCCCGAGTGCTAGCCAGTGGCCCGCAGGACAGCTTGCAAATGATGCAACCCCATTGGCTAACTCCTGAGGGAACACCGGCCCCGGACCAGCTATCAGCGTCATTCGATCCCAGCGCGGACCACAGCTGAGCCGGCTGAAACAGAGGCCGGTCGACCGGTGACGGTAATTCGAGGTTAATGTCCCAGCTGCAGAATCGCTGTCAGTCACGTCTGCTGACCAAGCGGGGGCGCTTCGGCTTTGGGACAGGGGATTCAAACTGGAGATAGCTGGATAGCCAATACACACACAAGTAAAACGGCCCCGTATCCAACAGGGCGGCCACCAACTTAAACACGTAGCCATAGCCAATGAAGCGAATCAACTGGGGCCATAGGCTTTGGCTATCGTCGATGGGCAATACCCCGGCCAAGAAGTGGGTGATCAGCACCACAGCTGTAGTATCCACCAGTTGGCTCAAAAGGGTCGAGCCATTGTTGCGCAGCCACAGGTGTTTGCCGTTGGTCAGGGTTTTCCAAAAGTGAAACAGATAGACATCGACAAACTGGGCCGTTAAGTAGGCGGCCATGGAGGCTATTACCGCCCCAAAGGTGAGGTTGCGAATCTCAAAAAATACCGGTAGGCGGCCAGCGGCATCCCGCATAATCTCCCCAGTGGCCGGGTCGATCTGCTCGAAGCCAGGCAAGATGCCCCCCAGCCAGACGATAAACAACACCCAAACATTCAGCAGCAACCCCACCCAGACCACCTGGTTGGCCCGTTCTTTGCCGTACAGCTCTGAAATTAGATCCGTACATAGAAAGGTGACGGGGTAGGGCAGGACCCCCACCGCCACCGTGACCGCAAAGTCGCCCCAGGTAAACACATTCACAAACCGACTAATGCTGAGAATATTGAGCATGCCGAGGGTGCCAAGGAACAGCCCCGACAGCACCAAAAACACAACCTGACGCCGGTTTTGGATATGCTCGGGCACCGCGATCGCAGGGGCAGCGATGGTAGGGGATTCAGTTGCCATAGGAGGAAATGTAGGAATGACCAGGTCTCCCTCAGGATATCAACTCCTCCCGTTGTCCTGGGCTATACCAATCATTGAAATATCCTGTCTTCACCATGGACGCGCAAGACCGCTGTCATGAGGTCTCTATAAACAACGAAGAATGAAGAAGGAAAAACGTAGGATGTAGCTCGTGAGCAGCAGCGCGAAAAGCGCAAAATTCAAAATATCCCTCGGGAAAGGCAACGTCTTACAAAATCCAAAACCCAAAATCCATCTCCCCATCTTCCCTACCCCCCCAACACCTCCCCCACCTGCAAGCGACTACCGTTGACAAAGTCAACCCCGGCCTGGGCCTGTTTGCCACTGGGCTTAACCTGGTGCAGTAGCAGCCAGCCATCCCCCGTTTGCACCACGGGACCATAGCCCTTTAGTAAACCCACGACGGTGCCAGGGGTGGTTGGCTCTAGCTGTAGGGTCTCAAAGGCGGTCGGCAGGGCCTCCCATGCGGGAGGTAGTTGAGGCCAGTAGGCTGCTCCCAAGGGAATGGTGGCCGTCACCTTGAGGGATTGCCCTCGAAACTGAGTCATACAATTGGGGTAAAAGCCACGAATTTGGTTGTGCAGCGCGATCGCAGCTTTTCCCCAGTTCAGTCCATAGTCTTCCTTTTGAATCAGCGGGGCATAGGTGGCCAGGGCCTCCTGCTGGGGTTCGGGAGTAAGGGTGTCGGCGTCCAGGCCCTTGAGAGTTGCCACCAGCAAATCGGCGCACTGGTCAGCCAGGGCTGCTGCCACCTGGAAAAAGTTATCCAGCAGCCCAATGGACAGGTGTGACTTGAGCAGCATGGCCCCAGTATCCATGCCTGCATCCATCAGCATGGTGGTCATGCCAGTTTCCCTCTCCCCGTTGACGATGCACCACTGGATGGGGGCTGCCCCTCGGTAGGCGGGCAGCAGCGAGCCATGGCCGTTGATACAGCCCAGGCGCGGCATATCTAAAATCCGCTGGGATAAAATCTGACCGTAGGCTACTACCACAAAGGCATCGGCCTGGAGGGCTGCTAAGGCCGCTAGGGTGTCCTCGTCTTTTTTGATCCGGCGAGGAGTCATGATCGGGGGGCCGTTGGCTTCCAGGGCCACCTGCTTGACGGGGGACGGCTGCACCTGCTTGCCCCGGCCCCGACGCTTGTCCGGCTGGGTGACCACTGCCACCACATCAAAATCAGGTTCGGCCAGGAGCCGCTGCAGGCTAGGCACAGCAAACTGAGGGGTACCAAAAAAGACCAGGCGCATAAGGACGGATACCAACAAAGAACAAAGGCCAACAGTAATCGGGCACAACGCCCAAACCAACTAATGGTCTATCGAATCAAAGATGACGGGATGATACCAGGGTTTACGATTCACGGTTTAAGGTCTACGGCTGTCCTTGAACCGCAGGCCGTAAACCGTGAATCCAGGCCACAAATCCTGTCATTATCAGCTTAATTGAGCACTTTGATTGAGCACTAGGCGGAGGGGCTTATCGGGGCACAATGCCAATGTCAATGCGCTGGTTACGCTGCTGGGCCTCTGGGCTAGTGCTGATCACCCGAGGTCGAGACTGACCATAGCCCACCACCACCCAGCGGCGGCGATCGCTGGCCAACTGGGGCTCTAGATACTGCTGCACCACTTGGGCCTGGCGAAAGGTGAGCTCGCGATCGGCGGTTGGATCATTGGGGCCAGCGGTGTGGCTACCCACCAGCAACGTGGCCGCTGGATACTGACGCAGGTCAGACACGATCGCATCTAGCAGCTGTTCTCCCGCCGGCAGCAGGGTGCTGCTACCAGGTTCAAACAGCAGAGTACTGGGCAGCACAATGCGATCGCTCACCAGGGGAAATCGGGGCTCTGGAAATGGAACTGGGGTTGACGCTGCGGCTGGGGGCGCTACTTCAGCTTCAGGTGCTTCAGCCGTGTCGACCTGATCTGGGTCGTCCTCTGCCTCCGCCCCTGGTTCAAGCTCTGGTTCCAGATGAAGTTGCTCCAGCTGTTGCAGCCGCATCGCCAGGGTACCCGTAGTGGTCTGGCCCACCGTCTCCTCAAGCTGATCGAGACGAGATTCTAAATTGGCTAAATCTTGCTGCAGTCGAGTTAGGTCATCTGCCAACTGCTGACGCTCTTCCTCTGAGAGCTCAGGGACTTCAGGAGCTGTCGGCTCCACTGGAGCTATGTCTGGCGGCGTATCCGTTACCCCCTCGTCGTTTCCCAACTCGACTGGGTCTAGGTCGATGGGGTCTGGCACGCTGCCTCGCCACCACTGGGGCAACTGGCGCAATCGCCGGGTGGTTTGTCCCACTTGGCGCAAGGCCACCTCAGCCATCGGTGGATCTGGGTTGCGGGCCGGAAAAACCTGGGCTACCACCATGCCCAGCATCCAACCCAGGCTAGCGGTGACCCCCAGAACCACCAGGCGACTGACCAGCCACCAGAGGCTATAAAATCCCCGCTTAAGGCTCCCAGGTCGCGAGGGAGGAGAGGGAGATGGCCTGATGGGGGAGGGTTGAACGTCTTGGGGCTGTTCAGGGGGAATTGGGGGCATTTCAGGGTGATCAGACATACCAGACGTTGACGAGAGCCAGAGGCTTGTTTAGAACTGTTGCTACTGGGGCCAACCATCCCAGGGACTCACTTGTAAGACCCCAGTTTCAGTAAAGACTACCAAGAAGTCAGCCTGTTCTGAATCGCTGTTAGCCCGAGCCACCAGGCCCGGCAAGGGAGTTTCCTCAGCCAGCAGCACGGCAGCCGCGTTAGTAGGTTCGTAGCCGACCACCGTCCCATCCCGATCCAACCGTACCCGAAAGCTAAGGGGTTCATTAGCTGACAGGGGGGCTAGATTATCTAGAATACTGCTGTACAGGGTGCTGTTCAGGGTGCGAATGCGATCGCCATCATTAATCTGTGCCCCTAGGGTCGGGAGTCGTCCTGGTGCGGTCTCGCTGTTGGCCTCGCTGTTGGTTGAAGTAGCAGCGCCATTGCGCCGGCCAGCGGGTTCCACGACCACAGTCCCCTCCGGAGTAAAGGTGGCAATAAATTGAGCTACCGCCTCCTGCACAGGCTGATTGGCATCGACCGGCAGAAACGTGAGCTGTGGCAAGGGGGTTGTATCAACTGCCCCTAGGGCCGCCTCGTTTTCATACTTGTAGCCCAAAATATCCCCATCTTCTGAAACCACCATCCGGTAGGTTAATGGTTCAGTAGGGAGCGGATCCTGAGCCCAAGCCTCTTGAAGCCGGTTGGCCAGATCTTGCCGGAGCACAGCAATAATATCGGTATCGGTAATGGCCGGGGCCGCCTCTAGGCGATCGACCGCCGCCTCAGCTGCGTCAGGATCAGTACGGTTGTCGCCGTTGGCCAGATTGTCAGCTCCGTCCCCTGCTAGGGGATCCGTCCCGTCGGAGGACTCGGTCTGCTGCTCGGGTCGGCTGGGCTCAAACACAGGCGGCGGTACAAAGAAGAGCGCCAAGCCAGCGGCCGCCAAAGCCGCCGCCCCAATAGCCGCCGGGGCGGCTCGCTTGGTCATGGGCTCGGCCGGTTTCACCAACCGCCGGGGTACAGCTTGAAACTGGGCCGTTAAGTCAGGTAGGGTCTGGGTGTCAGCCAACAGTTGATCCACCGCCTCCATCAGGTCATAAAACTGCACCGTCGTCAGCTTAATATCCAGCGGCGGCAGCGCATCCGTGTCAGTGACGGGTTGGTCAACGGGCTGCTGCTGCACAATTAAATGGTGGTAGCGCCCTTCCCCTGGCTTTAGATCAACCATAGGCGGCACTGCAGCCGGAGTCGACAAGGGGCGGATCACCCCACTCAGCAACTGCTGGCCGTAACGGCTAACAGCCGCCACCAAACTATTTAAAAACTCTCGCCCCCCCGTCAGGGTGGCATCGGTGGCCCCAGGCAGATGGCACTCAACGTTCATCAATACGGCCAAGGGGGACATGGGGTCATGCTCATTAGCGCTAAGCCCCTGTAGCACCAGGTTGCAGTGGGGTAGGGTGTATTGACGCTGAATAGTCATGACACCTCTCCATCAAATAAGCTGCTCCAGAGTCTTTCGGCACCCAGCACCCCAGAGCACAGTAGCAACTGTTCCAACAACTGAATCGCTAGCTCGTTCAGCTTTTCATCGGTGCTGTAGGCAATTACCCCAGCCCGCCGGGGGTTCATGCGGGCGCGAAAGTGACTGCGAAAGCGGGTCAAATAGTCTGCCAATCGAAAATGATGATCTAGGGAAAGCTGCTTGTCAGTCAGCTGCTGATAGCCTAGCAGCAACTGCCTGATCACCACCGTCAACCGTCGGGCCAGGTTAGCAATAATCACCACTAAGGCCTTGGCCTCGTTCAGGGGCATCGGTCGTCGCTGACTGTAACGACGCATGGGATTGGTACTGCGTAACAGCCATAGATGCACGCGTCCTCGCACCAACCCATCCAGGGCCAGTTCTCGGCAGGCAGCTAGCATGGCTTCGCTGCCTCCCAGGTCCAGGGCTTCGATGGCAAGCAAGAGTAAATCAAGCTGGGTGCGAGCCCGGCGAGGGCACTCGTCGATGGCAAGCTCAGGGGTGGCAAGCGCATCTAACATCAGAGGGGACTGGGGAACTGGCGGGCTATTGACTGGCATTCAGTTCTTTAGGTGATTCGAACAGCATTCTATCAAAACACAGGTTGGCCTTGCCTGTCCGGAGGGATTGCCGAACCTTTTGACCTTCTGACAGGCATGCGTCATCAAATCGGGACGGCACTGCCACGGGAGGATAATTTAATTAATATCGCTAACTAGCATCCCCTAGCTGGGTTGTCGCCTCAATGTACCAATTGCCGTCCTGGCGCACTAGGTCGTACTGCATGCGCAACACCGCATCGTAGGAGGCACTGGTATTTTCCACATCGTACTCAAACAACTGGGCTCTCTCCGACACCACGGCCACCACCTGCAAGCGATCAGCCGTGGGATCATCGGGGGTCACCGATTCCACCTCAACCTCGTGCTCATACTGCCAGTGCCAGTTTTCTTGGGCCGCTGCCGTAGCCCGCCGCTGCCACTGGGTCAAGACTGGCTCCAGCAGAATCTCCTCTAAACGTTCGGCTTGATAGTCGCTGCCCAGGGCCGCCTGCTTAGCCTCTAACCAATTGTTGATGGTGCGGCTGGCGATATCATTAACTCCGATTTGATCCTCTGGACCTGGCGCAGGGGGAATGTCGATGGCGGGCTGCGCCAAGCTAATGTCTAGGGGGCGACCTTGTAAGTTAGGCCCACTCAGGCGGCTGGTGACCCAGCCGATGGTACGCATCGTCGCAAAGCCTAAGACTCCTAAACCCACTAGGCCAACAACGCCCACTAGGGCTAACCGGCCCCAGTGAGGGGCATTGGCTGATCCCCGTTGGGGTGAGCCAGAACTGGAGGCGGGAAATCCCTGTCCGGGGGCTAGGGTAGTGGCGGAGGGAACATTTTTTCTCCGTTTTGCCGATTGACGACGGCGATCGCGGCCTTTATCCCCCTGAGCTGTCGTTGGGGTGAGCTGTCCTTCAGGGGACAGTTGGGCCACCTGTTCTGCTACGGAAGCGGCTGAATTCGGCGAGTTGACATCCGATTGCACCGGGGCAGTCTTGGCCGCACGCGGCTTAGCCATAGGTGGCTGAGGCCGGGTAGCAGAGCCATCGGTGGGGGGAGTAGGCTCATAGCCACCTCTATCCACAGGACGACTACGGGCAGCCGCTGGTTTTGACGGCCCGTAAGCCCCCTTGCCATTACTCGATGACCCCGTTGCTCCAAAGCCAGAGGAAGCCGTCTGTATACCGACTCGGCCCATGGCCGACCGCGGCGATTCTAAGGTTGGGGCACCGATGGGTAAGGACCCTTCAATCGTAGGTAACTGGGAGGTGTGGGAGGCCTGAACCCCAGCCTCTGCCCCGGCCGCAACCGGAATGGCCTCTAGATAAGCCTGCACCTGGGCATCGGCAAAGTAAGCTTTGAGCGTGGCCGCTTGGTCCTTGAAATCACGGAAATGGGGGAACAGCTCATCCTTGAGCCAGCGTTCAGCATAGAGACATAGCCCTGGTAGCAAATCGGGAGAGTTGCGGGAATGCTCCCGAATGTAGGCCAGCGGCTCGTATTCTTGGCTCAGCTCTAAGGCCCGGTTGGCCTCGTCAGTTTGCCCCAGCAACAGCGCACATACGGCTTGTTCCAAGTGCACATCCTGTTGGTTCCCCAGCCGCATCAGGAGTTGCTTAGCCCGGCGCACCAGGGCTGGTTGATGGCGAGCGTAGCCTCTAGCCAGCAGGGCATATATCGTCAAGTAGGTGGCCACTGGCGACGGACGACGGGCCTCTTGTTCAAAGAGTTCCTGTTGTTCAGCCGCAGTCAGATAGTCCCGCAGTTGCTGGATAAACCGCAGAAAATCATCGATCGGTAAGCCAGAAAGATCGTCCTGGGTGCCTTCGATGCCGCCCCGATCTTCCAACATTGACTTGAGTAGCTTCAGCCCCTGACGCCGCTCTCGGGTTTGGTCCAGCGGGCGGGCCAGCAGTTCTAGAATCCGATAGGGTCGCAGCTTGTATAGCTCAGTTTGAATTTCAGCCCGAATGGTGGGATGACGGTTGTCCTGGGCCAGGAGGTCATTGCCGGTCTCCAAAGACTCGGCAGCGGTTTCGTAGTGGCGTTGCTGCCACTGTTCGCGGCCTAGTTCCAGGCATGCCAAGGCCAGGGAAAGCACCACGTCCCCTCTCACCGCCTGGAGATCCCCCAGGGCGGTTTCGGTTTCCAAGGGCAGGCTGCCGGCTAGGAAAGGACGACCCAGTTGGATCACCTGTTCGTATTCTCCCAGCTCCAATAAAATTACCAGCGCCCCCACAAACTGGCTGGGATCAATATCGACGGTAGAGCTTTGGGCTTCAGGGCCAGGGGGATCTGTAGCTAGCGATCGCAGGGCCGCTTCTCCCAAATCAGGGCTCACCTCGCTCCCGTTGGCCGTCAGTAGATCCTGGGGTAGGTCAGCACTATAGGCATTGGCCAAAAACTTACTGTCATAGGTCTGACGGCGATCGCCATCAGAGAGGACAGCATAGGCTTCGTCAATGAGCTGCTTACGGGCCTCGATCGCCACATCAGAAAATTCGCGCCGGGGCAGTTGCAGGGCGCGATCACGATGGGCCTGCTGAAGTTGGTCGGCCGTGGCCTGAATAGGCAGTCCCAGAATGCGGTAATAGTCTAATGGAATATGCACAGATCCCGTCCCTGTCAGCGAACTCACTCAACTCACCCGAAATAGTATCCAAAAAGCTCTGTAACAAACCCTTTTTGCAACAGATTTCGCCCAGATAGTTTTCTGGATAAACGTCTTCCTTAACCAATTTTTTATGGTTTGGTGTTTACGGTCTGGTTGTAGATAGTACCCCAGGGTCTATGCTCACCGCAGAACTAGCTGGAAATGCCCTGAAGGCAAGGCTAGAGCAGGTTAACCCCTGCACGGCACAATTGACGATAGTCAGAAGCATTATCTACAGCGTATCGCGTTAATCAAAAAAACAGACTATTCAGGTGAAGTTTGTATCATTGTCGCGGCTAAGGATGTATGCCATCCTCCAGATTGGCTCAGCCAGTCGGTATGATGGAGGACAGCTTCTCACTTCCCCTTGCCCAGAGGGGGATAGTTTTCGGTATATTCAAGTGTTGGACATCGCGGCGTAGGACTCAGTAGATTCATGGTTCAAGAACGGACATTACCCCAATTCCAAGCTTCCCCTGCCCAGCTTTCTTCGGAAGCAGGTTTAACCCTTTACGAAGACATGATCTTGGGGCGTTTTTTCGAAGACAAATGTGCCGAGATGTACTACCGCGGCAAAATGTTTGGCTTCGTCCACCTGTACAACGGTCAGGAGGCCGTGTCTACAGGGGTGATTAAGTCCCTACGTGCTGATGATTATGTGTGCAGCACCTATCGAGACCACGTCCACGCCCTCAGCGCCGGGGTGCCCGCCCAAAACGTCATGGCCGAGCTGTTTGGCAAAGAAACTGGCTGTAGCCGAGGCCGGGGCGGGTCCATGCACCTATTTTCTCAGGAGCATAACCTACTAGGCGGATTTGCCTTCATTGGGGAGGGGATTCCCGTGGCCCTAGGCGCGGCGTTCCAGTCTCGCTACCGCAAAGATGCGCTGGGGGATGCCAGTGCTGACCAGGTGACCGCCTGTTTCTTTGGGGATGGCACCACCAACAATGGCCAATTCTTTGAATGCCTGAATATGGCTGCGCTGTGGAAACTACCGATCCTGTTTGTGGTGGAGAATAATAAATGGGCGATTGGCATGGCCCATGAGCGGGCCACCTCCCAACCAGAAATTTATAAAAAAGCCTCAGTGTTTGGCATGCCTGGGGTAGAGGTCGACGGTATGGATGTGATGGCGGTACGTTCGGTGGCCCAGGAAGCGGTTGCCCGGGCTCGGGCCGGGGAGGGTCCTACCTTGCTTGAATGTTTAACCTATCGATTCCGAGGTCATTCCTTGGCCGACCCGGATGAACTGCGGTCTAAGGCAGAAAAAGAGGAGTGGCTGGCACGGGATCCAATCAAGCGGTTTGAGGCTTATCTACTGGAGCATAACCTGGCCGATGAAGGGACCCTCAAGGCTATTCGCGATCGCATCCAAACCCACATTGATGATGCTCTCACCTTTGCCGAAGGAAGCCCCGAACCCAAGCCTGACGATCTATACAAATATATTTTTGCGGACGACTAACTAGTATAGAAAGGCAGAAGGCAGTAGAGCTACGCTCGTGCGCAGCAGGCAGAAAGGAGCCCTAATCTCTCATATGCTACTTGCCTTTCAGGAATAGCAGCGCTTTTCCGCTGCCGAGTGCACATCCCTCCCTTCCCCCTGACTAGAAAGTTAGTCCCTGTTTACTGGTTTACGAAGTCGTAAGTTGTCCTGCACATTTTAGTTAACTCCCAAAACAATGGCCGAAACCCTATTGTTCAACGCCCTGCGCGAAGCCATCGACGAAGAGATGGGGCGCGACGAGACCGTTTTTGTTCTAGGCGAAGATGTGGGCCACTATGGTGGCTCCTACAAGGTCACTAAAGACCTGTACGACAAGTATGGTGAACTGCGGGTGCTTGACACCCCCATCGCTGAAAACAGCTTTACTGGCATGGCCGTTGGGGCCGCGATGACCGGCCTGCGCCCGATCATCGAAGGCATGAACATGGGTTTTTTGCTGTTGGCCTTTAACCAAATTGCCAACAATGCTGGCATGTTGCGCTACACCTCTGGCGGCAACTTCAAAATTCCCATGGTAATTCGCGGCCCTGGCGGAGTGGGTCGCCAACTGGGGGCCGAGCACTCTCAACGGCTAGAGGCCTATTTTCAAGCCGTGCCAGGGCTCAAAATTGTCGCCTGCTCCACCCCCTACAACGCCAAGGGGCTGCTCAAGTCAGCTATCCGCGACAATAATCCGGTGCTGTTCTTCGAGCATGTACTGCTCTACAACCTGAAGGAAGATCTGCCTAACCACGAGTATTTGGTGCCCCTAGATAAAGCCGAAATCGTGCGATCGGGCAAAGATGTCACCATCCTCACCTATTCCCGCATGCGCCACCATGTCACTCAGGCGGTCAAAGGACTCGAGAAAAATGGCTTTGATCCGGAAGTGATTGACTTAATTTCTCTGAAACCCATCGACTTTGAGACTATCGGGGTCTCAATTCGTAAAACCCATCGGGTGATTATTGTGGAAGAGTGCATGAAAACCGGCGGCATTGGGGCCGAAATTGTGGCCTCCATCAACGATCGATTCTTTGATGAACTGGATGCTCCGGTGGTGCGCCTGTCCTCCCAGGATATTCCCACCCCCTATAACGGCAAGCTCGAAAGCTTGACCATCGTACAGCCGAAGCAAATCGAAGCGGCTGTGGAAGCTATGGTGGGGCTGAAAGTTTAGGGAGGTGAAGGCCAAGGGGCTGACTAGACTTAGGCAGGTATAAGCGCCTCTCTCTCTCCAACGCGATCGGTGACAACCCACCGCGATATTATGATTATCTGGCTGAATCGATCGAGCGGCCAGACCTAGGTTCGCTGGGCAGGGGTTACAGTTTATGATGTCTGGGGCCGGGTAGCGGCTGGGATATCTGTGGAGCAGCCTCCATAAGCTACACCAGAGCTATACCGCAGCAAGAGGTAACTGAGGGATCATGGCTAAATATCGAACTTGGTTAGGGATAATTGTGGTGCTGACCATCGCCGCGGTGGTTGTGATTAGCCAGGTGCCCACCCGCCTTGGGTTAGATTTGCGGGGCGGCTCCCAACTCACCATTCAGGTGCAGCCCACCGAAACTATTCCCAATATCGGCGAGCGGGAGATGGAGGCGGTGCAAACGGTGGTGGAAGGGCGAGTCAACGGCCTCGGGGTGTCTGAAGCGGTGGTGCAACAGCTGGGTAATGACCAGCTGCTGGTCCAGCTCCCAGGGGTCAGCGATCCCCAACAGGCGGAGCGGGTGCTGGGGGGTACTGCCCAGCTTGAGTTTAAGGCCCAGCGTTCTGGCACCGAGCAGCAGTTGCCGATTGAAAATCAGGTTCTGCAAAGCCACCTGGGAGAATTGTCAGCTCTACAAGCCAGTGTGCCCGAGGGTACCGTCATCGATCCTGAAACTCGGGAGCGCATTGAGCAGTTACAACAGGAGATTGAGGCCAGCGAAGCCGCGATCGCCGATTTGTTTGAGCCTAGTCAGTTGACTGGCGATAAGCTGACCGATGCGATCGCCCGTCCTTCCAGTGGCAACCTCTGGGAAGTGGTGATTCAGTTTAACAATGAGGGAGGCAACGAATTTGCCGAACTCAGTCGTGAAATTGCTGGTACGGGGCGCAGCATCGGCATTTTTCTAGACGATCGGCTGCTCAGTGCCCCTACCGTCGATGTGCAGTATGCCCAAACCGGCATTACCGGCGGTAGCGCTGTGATTTCCGGCAACTTTACCGCCCAGTCGGCCCGAGATTTAGAAATTCAGCTGCGGGGAGGGGCTCTACCCCTGCCAGTGGAAGTGGTAGAAAACCGCACCGTTGGTCCTACCCTGGGCCGAGACAGCATTCAGCGCAGCCTCTATGCGGCCCTAGCGGGTCTGGCTTTGGTGCTAATCTTCATGGCCGTGTACTACCGTCTACCGGGCCTGTTGGCCGATATCGCCCTGATTGTTTATGCCCTACTCACCTGGGCTGCCTTCAACCTGTTAGGGGTTACCCTCACCCTGCCAGGGATCGCCGGATTCATCCTCAGTATTGGTATGGCGGTAGATGCCAATGTGCTGATTTTCGAGCGTACCCGGGAGGAGCTGCGATCGGGCAAAACCCTCTACCGTTCTGTCGAGTCTGGATTTTATCGAGCCTTTTCCAGCATTCTGGATAGTAACGTCACCACCCTAATTTCCTGTGCTGCCCTGTTTTGGTTTGGGGCAGGACTGGTCAGAGGCTTTGCCCTCACCTTGGCGATTGGGGTGCTGATCAGCATGTTTACGGCCTTTAGCTGCAGTCGCACCCTACTATTCTTCGTGCTGAGTATGCCCCAATTCCGCAAACCCAACCTGTTTTGTCCCGGCATAGCCACCGCTCGCCCTTAGGAGATTAGCCCCATGAAGCTTCATATTATTAAGCAGCGGTCTCTATGGTGGAGCCTGTCGGCCCTGGTGATTGCCATCGGCATCGGGGCCATGGCACTATCCTGGCAGCAGTTTGGCGCCCCCCTACGGCCTGGTCTAGATTTTGCGGGTGGCACCCGTTTACAGTTGACCCGCGCCTGTGCGGTCGAAAATACTTGCCCTGATGACATTGATTTGGCTGAGGTGCGCCAAATTTTAAGTCAACAGGGGCTAGAGTCCAGCAGCCTGCAGTTGCTGGGGCAAAACCAAGAAACCCTCTCTATCCGCACCATTAACCTGGACGTGGACGAGCGCACCAGCCTACAGGCGGCCCTGGATGAGGAAGTCGGCCCCTTTGATATCGATACCTTGCAGATCGACTCGGTGGGTCCAGTCATTGGTCGGCAACTCCTAGCGTCAGGGCTGTTGGCCTTGCTGGTGGCGTTTGCCGGTATTGTGGGATACCTGAGCTTGCGCTTTAAGCTTGATTATGCCGTATTTGCAATTGTGGCATTGCTCCACGATGTGCTGATTACCCTAGGGGTATTTGCCATTCTCGGGTTAACCCTGGCCGTGGAAATTGATAGCCTGTTTATTGTGGCGCTGCTAACGATTGTGGGTTTTTCCGTGAATGACACCGTCGTCATTTACGATCGCATCCGAGAAAACCTGAAGCTGCACCCCGACCGGCACATTAACGATGTGGTTGACGATGCCGTCAATCAAACCTTAACCCGATCGATTAACACCTCCCTTACCACGGTGCTGCCGCTGGTGGCAATTGTGGTGTTTGGGGGCCAAACCCTGAAGTTCTTCGCCTTGGCGCTGATCATTGGTTTCTTGGCAGGGGCCTACTCCAGTATCTTTATCGCCAGTACCCTGCTAGCCCTGTGGCGAGAACGCACCGGTCAGGCCTATGGCGACAGCGATGACACGCCCGAAGCCCTGGCCGAGTCGCCGAACTAACCATCCAAAATCCAGTGGGCTGCTGTGGACTGCGATCATATCCACTTTCGATACCTAGAGCGCCTACGGGTCGTCCTACTACGGCGATGGTGGCTAGCCACCGTCTGCCTTTGGCTAACGGTGGGTAGCCTCAGCCTTTGGGGCCTGCGCTACGAGATCGCCCAAGTTCAACGCTACTTCACCTGGGCGGCGGTACGCTATGCCTTGGCCTACAATCGTCTTGCGGCATTAGGACTGGGACTGTGTGTGGGATTAACGGTGGCTCTGCTGGTAAACGAGAGTCGCCATATTTTGTGGGGCCTGTCTAAAGAAGAACAGCGACGGCTCGAAAAACTCCTTCATCGCATTCAACACCAGGGTACCCGCCATCCCCTCTGGCACCCGGTATTTGGGCCTAGGCGTTAGGT
>SLIY01000120.1 GCA_007135385.1 Leptolyngbyaceae cyanobacterium CSSed165cm_216 | reverse complement strand
TAAACACCATAAATCCATAGGTGCCGGCCGATAACTGACCGTTGGCCACCTGCAAGCCACCAAAAAACAACATGGCGGTAAAGCCGACTAAAATCAAAATCCGAATCAGGGGAATAAAGGCTGCACTCAGGGCAATGGCCCGACGGTTACTGCGGCGATAGGCTTCGCTATCTTGACAGAGGCGATTGCGTTCATAGGCCTCGGCGGTAAAGCTTTTGATCGTGGCTATACCCGACAGGTTGTTACTGAGGCGACTGCTAATCAACCCTGCTTTTTCGCGCACATCGGCATAGCGGGGCGCTAATCTGGCCTGAAACGCCACCACTCCCCACAGCACAAAGGGAATGGGCAGCATCGCTAACCACGACACCGATGGCGCTAACACCAGCAGGGTCCCCCCAACCCACAGGATGGTGGTCAGAAACCGCAGCAGATTGTGGGCCCCACTGTCGAGGAAGCGCTCTAGCTGGTTAATGTCATCGTTGAGAATCGCCAGTAGTCCCCCCGTACTCCGATCTTCGAAGTAGCTCAGGTCAAGCTCTTGGAGGTGACTGTAAGCCTCAATGCGCATGTCGTGTTGCAGGGCTTGGGCCAGATTACGCCACAACCGACCATAGCCATATTCAGTCAGCGATTCCAGGCTCCAAATTACCAGAGTGAGTAGGGATAGGACGCCCAACTGGCCGACCAGACTGGTGACGCCCAATCGGGCAATCAGTGAGCTTTCTTCATTGACCACCACGTCGATGGCTATGCCAATCAGGTAGGGCGGGGCCAAGTCAAAAATAGTGTTGAGGATGGAACACACCATGGCCGCCACCATCTGGGGCCGGTAGGCTCGACCATAGCGTAGCAGGCGCGACAGGGGATGAGGTTCTGGAAAAAGCATAATCAAACTATGGTATATCCCCCTCACTCCCTGAATTAGCTCGCCTGCTTGGAGATAGAGGCTGGCCCGGAGATCTTGGCCGCCTCTCGACTACAGGCCACTAGAAACCGCTACAGATCCCAGGGGTCTACCTTGGGATACCCCAAAATTCCTGGCTAACCAGCCTAAGAACCCTAGGATCTTGACATACTGTACCGATGCTCTAGCCAGCTCGACCCAGACTATGGATGACTGGGGGGTAATGGGGGTAAGACAAAGGCTGTGGCCTCTCGGATGGCCACAGGTCGTTGTCCGTAGGGCACCCGCCCGCCTGCCGTGCCAGTGTATTGCTGGCAGAACTCTGCCACGGTCTCAGCTCCCTCGGTGGGTGAAACGCCGCTGAGAATGAAGGTTAACTTGCCGGGGGCGGCCAGGGTGACGTTACAAGGCTGGTGACACCCGGCCATACAACGCAGGGGCTGTAAGTTCACGGCTAGCTCAAGCTGTCGAGCGTTAAGCGCTGCTTGCAACTGATTGATTAGATATTGCCCTCCGGCTATGCCATTACGGCTGGCTTCAGCTTGGGAGAAGCGGCACAGGGAACAGACAAAGAGCGTGGCTGGCGTCGTTAAACTTCGATCAGGTTGCATTTAAAGCCATCATCTGTGCCTCGCAGATGCTGTTAGGGATATACGACGGGTCGGCGGGCATTCTGACTTACACAATTTTAGATTTGCGATTTTGAATTTTGGAGAGATATCCAGCCAAAATCTAAAATCCGAAATCTAAAATCGGCTTACAGCTGCGGGACAGCGGCAGATTTTCACTGCACTTTCCCCGTTTCCTCTAGCGGCTGATCCCCACTAGAACCGACAATGCATCGTATCCTAGCACTGAATACAGTCCGTTATGGGCTGGCTGACAAATGTTTAGTGCCCCATGGTTGTCCCCCATCTCCCCCCGATTCAAATCCAGAATGTTGAGCTGCGATCGCAGCTGCGACCCGCCTACAGGGCTGTGGATTTACAATCGATCTGCCACTGGCTACATCAACGGGGCACCCTGCGGTTTCCCACCTATGCCAATGGGCTGTTTCCGGCGGCGGTGGTTACCGATCAGACCCGCTACACTGGCTATGAGGCCGTCTGGGTAAGGGATACGGTTCATATTGCCCAGGCCCACTGGGTGACTGGCCAGAGGCCCATCGCGATCCAGGCAATGCAGACCTTAATGCAGCACTTTGTGCAGCAGTTGCCCCAGTTTGATGCCATTATTCACGGCCAGGTGGACCCAGCGGATCATTACCGACGACCGGCCGTTAAATTTTTGGGCGATACCCTGACTCCCCTACCCCAACCCTGGCCCCACGCCCAGAACGACGCCTTGGGGTATTTTCTATGGCTGTACTGTCGGCTGGCCCAAGCTAAGGTCTTAGCCGTGGATGTCGCCGCCCTGGAGGTGTTGAATCGTTTTCCAGCCTATTTGCAGCGCATTCAGTACTGGCAGGATGCCGACAATGGCCATTGGGAAGAAGCGGCCAAAGTAGAGGCCTCCAGCCTTGGAGCTGTGGTGGCAGGATTACAACAGTTGCTGGTCCTGGCCGAACAGCAGCCCCAGGTGGCCGACCGGTGTGCTCCTGATGCGATCGCGCCCCTGATCGCCCAAGGCCAAGCCGCCCTAAGCGCTATCTTGCCAGCAGAATGTGTACAACCCCAGCACCCTCGTCCTACCGATGCCGCCCTGCTGTTTTTGATCTACCCCCTGGGGGTGGTGCCGGAGGCCATGGCTCAGCAGATTGTCGACCACGTTACCACTCACCTGTTAGGAGACTATGGCATCAAGCGCTACCTAGGGGATTCGTACTGGTGTGCTGATTACCCAGACAAGTTGACTGAGGCGGATCGCACCGCAGAGGTTAGCACCACGATGGCCCATCGTGACCGGCTGTTGACCCCCGGGGAAGAAGCCCAGTGGTGTGTGTTCGACCCGATTTTATCGGTCATCTACGGTACCTGGTTTCAGCGTAGGGGCCAGGCCGAGGACCGCGATCGGCAACTGTATTACCTCAACCGTTCCCTCGGACAAATTACCGGCACAGGCCATGACCAGCCGCCCCACCGCTGTCCCGAGCTGTACTATCTGCGCCAGGGCCGCTACGTCCCCAACGATGCCACCCCCCTGTTGTGGACCCAGGCCAACCTGATGACCGCTCTGACTTATCTAGCCCAAACCCTGGAGCCCTAATCATGCCCTACCCAATTCCTCCTCCAGCCTTAGCGGATGAAACCTATCTGCGCCACCGGGGCTGGATGCTACGGGCCCTGGAACTGGCGGAAGCGGCAGGTAAGGCTGGCGATGTTCCGGTAGGCGCTATCGTCATCGGTCCTGATGACCAGGTGCTGGCCGTAACCAGTAACCGGCGTGAACAAGACCAAGACCCCACCGCCCATGCTGAGGTTTTAGCCCTACGGGCAGCCGCCCACCAACTGGGCAACTGGCATCTTAACCACTGCACCCTCTATGTCACCCTCGAGCCCTGTCCCATGTGCGCCGGGGCGATTATCCTGAGCCGTCTGGGGTTACTGGTGTATGGGGCGAGTGACCCAAAGGCTGGAGCGGTGCGATCAGTGATGAATATCCCTGGTGGCCCCGGCTCGAATCACAAGCTATCGGTATTAGCTGGCATTTTGGCTGAACCTTGCCAGCATCAGTTGCAATACTGGTTTCAACAACGCCGTCAGGCTGGGTAACCTAACCTTAACCGCCCATGACACCCCCTGAACTGTCCTGGGAACAATGCTTACTCTCTAGAGACGGTATTAAGGTGAAAGTGTTCCAGCTGATGCGATATCTAGACTGTTAACGAGACCCATGGACTTGGCCGAAGTCAAAGTCTCATCTAAACCATTGATATTGTTTAGCTAGAATCTGCGTCAAACCCTGGCGCACTTGCCTACTCCGGTGTTTCTCTCCCGTTGGTCTATGGCTCTTCTGTCGACTCTACCTATGTCTACCCTGAAGTTGTCTGAATCCGTCACGAGTGCGTCAAAGGCTCCAGTGCAGTCCCGTTGCTCGCCAATGTTGACTCCCCTGGCTTACTTTTTGGGGCAGCATCTGGTGATACCGGCCTACTTTGACGACATTACTATTACTGGGCAGCACCATCTGCCTGCAGCCGGACCTGTGATTTTAGCCCCCACCCATCGAGCCCGATGGGACTCGATCATGCTACCGTTGGCAGCTGGACGCCCCGCCACCGGACGCGACTTGCGCTTTATGGTCACCGCTGACGAAGTGCGCGGCATCCAAGGGTGGTTTATTCGTCGCCTGGGCGGGTTTCCAGTGAATGTGCGTCGCCCCACCATCGCCAGCCTGCGCCACGGAATTGATTTGCTAATAGCGGGCGAAATGTTAGTGATCTACCCAGAGGGAGGGATTCGCCGCAAGGACCAGGTTCACCCCCTAAAACCAGGGCTGGGGCGATTAGCGGTACAAGCTGAGGCCGCTCAAGAACAGCTGAATGTGCAGGTGTTGCCAGTGGATATTCACTACGGTGAAGCCTACCCTAGCTGGCGCTGCCCAGTCCAGATCACCATTGGCGATGTGATCGCGGTTCGTCATTATCTCAATGGCGACGACTCGCCAGATGCGCTGAAGGCTGGGGCCAAGCAACTAACAGCAGATTTGCAGACCCGGCTAAGCTCCTTGGTCAACAGCCGTCAAAATGCCGCCTAGACCACCGTTTCAGACAGAGTCACGCTTTACTGGCGTCTCAGCCAAGTCCTCAAATAGTGACCTACCCTAGTTCCTGGCCCGGTGAGCACCCCATGGGTGGGGCTCAACAAAAACGCCAGCACAAACAACATGGACACCACTAGCACAATCGCGGGACCAGAGGGCCAATTGAGGTAATAGCTGAGGTACATGCCGCTAACGCTGGCTAATACCCCAACTCCAGACCCCACGGCCATGACTTGGTGCAGCCGGGGTACCAACAGATAGGCGGTGGCCCCTGGCGCAATTAGCAGCGACAGCACCAAAATTACGCCCACTACCTTCATACTGGCTACCACTGTCAGGGCAATCAACACCATGAGTCCAGCGTTCAACCAACCCACCGGTAGGCCGCTGGCCTGGGCTCCTAGGGGGTCAAAGCTGTAAAACAGCAACTCTTTGTAAAGTAGGGCTACGGTCAGCAACACCAGGGCAGCGATAATCGCGGTGTCGCGCACGTCAAGGGCCGTGACGCCGAGGATATTGCCAAACAGAAAGTGGTTGAGATCAATTTTGTTATCCCGCTGGATGGTGGTAATCAGGGTAATGCCCAGGGCAAAGAAGGCGGAAAACACAATGCCCATGGCGGCGTCTTCTTTGATCGGCGAGCGCGTATGGATCCAGCCAATCATGACGGTGCTGATCACCCCGGCGATAAAAGCCCCGATAAAAATATTGAACCCCAGTAAAAACGCGATCGCCAGCCCCGGCAACACCGAGTGGCTAATGGCATCCCCCAGTAGGGCCAACCGCTGCACCATCAGGTAACTGCCCACTACCGAGCAGATGATGCCCACCATGATCGCCACCGCCAGAGACCGCTGCATAAAGGCATATTGCAACGGCGCTAGCAGTGGGTTGAGCCAGGCTACCTCAAGCCACATGGCCAAAGAATCCAATGTGACCACCGTAGGCTTGGGTCATATGGTCACGGGTCAGCACCCATTCCCGGGGACCAGCGGCAATCAGTTCTTTGTTCAGCAACACCAACTGGTCAAAATTCGTGATCGATTCTCCTAGGTCGTGGTTGACCACCATAACGATTTTGCCAGCCGCCGCCAGCTCTCGAAAAATCTGGAACAGCACCGCCTCGGTTTTTTGGTCCACCCCGACAAAAGGCTCATCAAAGCAGAAGATAGTTGCCTCCTGGGCCAAGGCCCGGGCCAAAAATACCCGCTGCTGCTGTCCACCAGACAAAGCTCCAATCGGGCGATCGCGGAATTCAAGCATATCGACCCGTTCTAGGGCGTCCTGGGCCAGTCGCCGACTAACCGTTGAAAAGCGATGTAGCCAACCCGTCTTGTTCACTCGACCCATCATCACCACATCCCACACGGTGGCCGGAAAGGTCCAGTCAATCTGCGATCGCTGGGGGACATAGGCCACCTGCGCCAACTGTTGTGCCAGGGGGCGGGGTCCATAGGTGACCCGACCAGTCGTCACTGGCATTAGCCCCAGCATGGCTTTAATCAGGGTGCTTTTACCGGCTCCATTGGGGCCAAAAATGCCAATCAGCTTACCGGGCCTGAGGGTCAGGTTAATATTCCGCAGGGCCTGCACTTCCCGATAACGAACACTGAGGTGGTCAACGGTAATTTTAGCCAACGGTGCCATGGCAGTAGCTCCAACACAAACGATGTCGCAAAAGCACGAAACATGAAAGTCAAAGACAGCAACAAAAGCGTCAGAGACTGACGTGCCAGCATCAAAAATGAAACGATTATGAAATCTATTGTATCGTAAAAATGAAAGAAATATGAAACATAATCCATGGAACAGATTAATCTCTTCCCCAGGTATGGGGGAATGGTGGCGACCCTACTGACCCTAGGTTTGGGCCTGGGCAGCTGTGATGCGGTTGAACCAGAGGGCGCCTCGCCCCAGGCCGGTACCCCTAGACCTGCGGTGGTCGCCACCAGTACCATGATTGCCGACTGGGTTGCTCAGGTCGGCGGTGACCAGATCGAGTTGACTGGCATTTTGCAGCCGGGGGAGGACCCCCATGTCTATGAGCCGGTGCCCGCCGACAGCATCGCCTTTGAAGAGGCTGATTTGATCTTTTACAACGGCTATGACCTGGAGCCCAATCTGATTCGGCTGATCGATGCTGCTGGGGTCAGTGCCCAGCGGGTCGCCCTGGGGGAGGTGGTGGCCCCCTTAGACCTAGAGGAGGATGGGGCGATCGTGCCCGATCCCCATGTTTGGGGAGATGTCAGCAATGTGGTACCAATGGTAGCTGCCATTCGGGATCAGTTGATTGAACTGGCCCCGGACCAAGCGGACCTGTTCACAGAGAACGCTGAAGCCTATGTGGCGGACCTGAATCAACTCCATGACTGGATTGGCGAGCAAACCGCCACCATTCCTGCGGACCAGCGGCTGTTGGTCACCACCCACGACGCGTTTCAGTACTACGCTAATGCCTATGGCTTGACGGTGGTGGGGACCTTGATTGGGATTAGCACCGAAGAGCAACCCAGCGCCCGCACCGTGCAACAACTGGTGGAGTCTATTCAGACCCTGGGGGTACCTGCCATTTTCGCTGAAACCACCATCAATCCTCAATTGATTACCACGGTCGCCCAAGAAGCAGGGGTAGCCCTGGCTCCCCAAGAGCTCTACTCCGACTCGATTGGGTCTCCCGGCAGCGATGGGGATAGCTATCTGGGGATGATGGCTGCCAACACCCGCACCATTGTCGAAAACCTGGGGGGACAAATCACGG
>SLIY01000384.1 GCA_007135385.1 Leptolyngbyaceae cyanobacterium CSSed165cm_216 | reverse complement strand
GACCCTGAAACCTTAGCCACGTTTCGGGTGGATTGGCACCCATTAGAGGATCTGCCCAAGTGGGCCATCACAATAAATCCGGCTTAAGCGGGGGACTTATTTTTCAGCAGATCCCTTACTTACGACGTGACAGTAGTAGCGTCCCCAACCCTGCAAAATCGGGTTGATGATTCACTCGCGTTAACCCTTCACAGTCTTCGTCTTACACTTGCTCCGGCTGGAGGCTGCCAGAGGTCATGTTTTCCTGTCTTGCATTCCATTGCGTTCATTACTTACTAGCACCGTAGGCAGGGTCAATGACCCCGTTACGGGACGATGGGGAGCAAGAATTCCCCAGAGAGGACGGCCTCTCAGTCAGCAAGTACAGCTTTCACGTCGCACCAATGATCCAGTGTTCCAGCACACCCAGCAGGGCCTAGTCTTCAGTTCGGATGGTTTCAACCGAGGCACCTAAGGTCTAAGTGACTCAAGTGATAGGATAGAAAAGCACTTTTGGCCCATTTACGGTCGTATAGAAGTGCGGACATTGCCCCTTGTGGGGCGGTCTGCCCTTACGATTTACTAAAAGACTATATCCCCCTACGTTGACCTGGCTGTTTAATTCATGCTGAAGAACCTTCTAGGTGATCCCAACGCCCGCAAGCTCAAAAAATACCGCCCCGACGTGGTCGAAATCAATCTGCTGGAGGAAGAGATTCAGCAATTGTCAGACGAGGCCCTGTCGGGTAAAACCGCAGAATTTCAGCAGCGCCTTGACCAGGGGGAAACCCTGGACGATCTACTGCCTGAGGCCTTTGCTGTGGTACGGGAAGCATCAAAGCGCGTGTTGGGGATGCGCCACTTTGATGTGCAGCTGATTGGCGGCATGGTGTTGCATGATGGTCAAATCGCCGAAATGAAAACCGGGGAAGGTAAAACCTTGGTGGCGACTCTGCCCTCCTATCTCAATGCCCTATCGGGGAAAGGGTCTCATGTGGTTACCGTCAACGATTACCTGGCCCGCCGAGACGCCGAATGGATGGGACAGGTGCATCGATTCCTGAGCCTGAGTGTGGGATTGATTCAGCAAGGAATGTCTCCAGCGGAGCGGCGTAAAAACTATAGCTGTGACATTACTTACGGCACCAACAGCGAGTTTGGTTTCGACTATTTACGCGACAACATGGCCACCTCCATTGAAGATGTGGTGCAGCGTCCCTTCAACTACTGCGTCATTGACGAGGTAGACTCGATTTTGGTGGACGAAGCCCGTACCCCCCTGATTATTTCAGGTCAGGTGGAGCGGCCCAGCGAAAAGTACACCCGTGCCGCCGAAGTGGGTCGGGGCCTGAATGGCGAAGATCACTACGAAGTGGACGAAAAGGCCCGCAATGTGTTGCTCACCGACGAAGGCTTTATCAGGGCGGAAGAACTACTGGGGGTAAATGATCTGTTTGACCCCAAAGACCCCTGGGCCCACTACATTTTCAACGCCATCAAGGCCAAGGAGTTGTTCACTAAGGACGTCAACTATATCGTCCGTAACGGCGAAATTGTGATCGTAGACGAGTTTACGGGCCGAGTCATGCCCGGTCGCCGCTGGAGTGACGGCCTGCACCAGGCGATTGAAGCGAAAGAGCATGTGGAAATTCAGCCCGAAACCCAGACTCTGGCCAGCATTACTTACCAGAATTTCTTTTTGCTGTATCCCAAGCTGTCGGGGATGACCGGCACTGCCAAGACCGAAGAGGCCGAGTTTGAGCGGATTTACAACCTAGAAGTGGCGGTGATTCCCACGAATCGGCCCCTAGCCCGGCGGGATATGTCGGATGTGGTCTACAAAAACGAAGAGGCCAAGTGGAAGGCTGTGGCCGCGGAATGTGCCGAGATGCATGAGGCCGGTCGGCCGGTGCTGGTGGGTACCACCAGTGTGGAAAAATCCGAGGTATTATCTGCCCTGCTGAGCCAGCGGGGGGTGCCCCATAACCTACTGAATGCCAAACCCGAGAATGTGGAGCGGGAGTCAGAAATTGTGGCTCAGGCGGGTCGCAGTGGGGCGGTGACCATTGCCACCAATATGGCGGGTCGGGGAACTGACATTATCTTGGGGGGTAACTCGGACTATATGGCCCGCCTAAAGGTGCGGGAGTATCTGATGCCCCGGATTGTCAAACCCGAGGATGAAGATGAGTTTGGGGTTACCGCCGTGCCTGGGGCCAAAGGGCGGGGTCAGGCTCAAGGCTTTGGCTCAGACAAAAAGGTGAAAACCTGGAAGGCGTCGCCGGATATCTTCCCGATTGAGCTATCTGCCGATGCGATCGCGAATCTTAAATCCGCTGTAGACCTGGCCATATCCACCTACGGCGAGCGCAGCCTCTCTGAGCTCCAGGCCGAAGATAAGCTGGCAGTAGCTGCCGAAAAAGCCCCCACCGAAGATCCGGTGGTGCAAAAGCTGCGGGATGTGTACAACCAAATTCGCCACGAGTACGAGCAGTTTACGAGCGCCGAACACGAAAACGTGATCCAGCGGGGCGGCTTGCATGTGATTGGCACCGAGCGTCACGAGTCGCGCCGCATTGATAACCAACTGCGGGGCCGGGCTGGGCGTCAGGGCGACCCCGGTTCCACCAAGTTTTTCCTCAGTCTGCAAGATAACCTGTTGCGGATCTTTGGTGGCGATCGCGTTGCCGGACTGATGAACGCCTTCCGGGTGGAGGAAGATATGCCCATCGAGTCCGGTATGCTCACCCGTTCCCTGGAAGGGGCTCAGAAAAAGGTGGAAACCTACTACTACGACATCCGCAAGCAGGTATTTGAATACGACGAAGTGATGAATAACCAGCGGCGCGCCATCTATGCCGAGCGGCGCCGGGTGCTGGAAGGGGACCAGCTAAAAGAGATGGTGATTGGCTACGCCGAGCAAACCATGGACGACATTGTGCAGGCTTACATCAATCCCGAACTACCCCCAGAGGAGTGGAAGCTGCCAGAGATGGTAGAAAAGGTGAAAGAGTTTGTCTACTTACTGTCTGACCTCACCCCTGAGCAAATGGAAGACTTGTCCGTGGGCGAGGTGCGTACCTTCTTGCACGAGCAGGCCCGAATTGCCTACGACATCAAGGAAGCCCAGGTAGACCAAATTAAGCCCGGGCTAATGCGGGAGGCTGAGCGCTTCTTCATCCTGCAGCAGATCGACAGCCTCTGGCGGGACCACCTGCAACAGATGGATGCCCTACGGGAGACCGTCGGCCTGCGGGGCTACGGTCAAAAAGATCCGCTGATCGAGTACAAGAGCGAAGGCTACGAGCTATTTCTGGATATGATGACCGGCATTCGCCGGAATGTGGTCTATACCCTGTTCCAGTTTCAGCCCCAGCCCCAAGCTAAGGTAAAAACCTCCCAAAGCGTCGGGTAATGCCCGAGCAGCGTCAGCATCCGCCTCCTGCTATCGTAAAGATATTTGAAGTAGAACCCCAAAATTTTAGATCCCTGCCATGGACTGGACCGCTGACGCAGAAGCCCGCTTGAAGGAGATTCCATTTTTTGTGCGGCCCGCCGCCCGCAAGAAAATCGAAAAGTTTGCCCAAGATCAGGGGCTGAGCCAAATCACAGCCGAGATCTACGAGGCGGCCAAAAAGCAGTTCGGCTGAGGTCAAGATCCAGCCATGACAGACCGTAATTAGAGCCAGACCTGTTTGAAAACAGGCTAGTCATACCTGGGGGCAACCCTTCAGGTAAAGAATGTTGTCATCGGCCACCAAGCATGACCTAACTTCGCGACAATGAAACCCGTACCGATGGGTCTACCCGGCGGCGACCGGTTCAGGGTGTTTCGGCAAACTCACGCTGACCACTGCCCCGAAGGAGATTGACGGTATGAAACTGGCTTACTGGATGTATGCCGGCCCGGCCCACATTGGCACCCTGCGCATTGCAAGTTCCTTTAAGAACGTGCATGCGATTATGCACGCTCCCCTTGGGGACGATTATTTTAATGTCATGCGATCTATGCTAGAGCGGGAGCGAGACTTTACTCCCGTAACCACTAGTATTGTCGATCGCAATGTTTTGGCTCGGGGCTCCCAAGAAAAAGTGGTGGACAACATCGTCCGCAAAGACAGCGAAGAGCACCCCGATTTGATTGTGCTCACCCCCACCTGTACCTCCAGTATTCTGCAGGAAGACCTGGAAAACTTTGTGCAGCGGGCTAGCCTTGATGCCAAAGGCGACGTCATGCTGGCGGATGTTAACCACTATCGGGTGAACGAACTACAAGCTGCCGATCGCACCCTACAGCAAATTGTCCAGTTTTACATTGAAAAAGCGCGCAAACAGGGCACCCTGGCTAAAGGCAAAACCGAAAAACCCTCTGTCAATATCATTGGCCTCACCACCCTGGGCTTCCACAACATCCACGACAATCGGGAACTGCGCACCCTAATGGCCAACCTGGGCATTGAGGTGAATATGGTCATGCCCGATGGGGCATCCGTTCACCAGATCAAAGACATGGGCCGGGCCTGGTTTAACCTGGTACCCTACCGCGAAGTCGGCCCAATGACAGCCGCATACCTCAAAACCGAGTTAGGTATGCCCTGCGTGGACATCGCCCCCATGGGTATTGTCGACACCGCCCGCTGTATTCGCGCCATTCAAACAGTGCTCAACCAGCAGGGGGCTAAGGTTGACTATGAAGCGTTCATCGACGAGCAAACCCGGTTTGTCAGCCAAGCCGCCTGGTTCTCCCGCTCCATTGACTGTCAGAACTTGACGGGCAAAAAGGCCGTTGTGTTTGGCGACAACACCCACGCCGCTGCGATTACCAAGGTGTTGGCCCGTGAAATGGGCATCCACGTGGTACTGGCAGGTACCTACTGCAAGTACGACGCTGACTGGTTCAAAGACCAGGTGAGTGAGTACTGTGACGAGGTGCTGATTAGCGATGATAATGGGGCGATCGGCGATCGCATTGCTCAGTTAGAACCCGCCGCCATTTTTGGCACCCAGATGGAGCGCCATGTGGGTAAGCGCCTGGATATTCCCTGCGGCGTCATTGCCGCCCCCATCCATATTCAAAATTTCCCAGTCGGCTACCGGCCATTTATGGGCTATGAGGGAGCCAATCAAATTGTTGACTTGGTGTATAACTCCTTCACCCTAGGCATGGAGGACCACCTGCTGGAAATCTTTGGCGGCCACGATACCAAAGATGTGATTACCAAAACCATGTCCGCTGATACCGACTTGGGTTGGAGCCATGACGGGCTGGCCGAACTCCAAAAAATCCCTGGCTTTGTCCGGGGTAAAGTCAAGCGCAATACCGAGAAATTTGCCCGGGACCAAGGGATCGATCAGATCACAGCCGAGGTGTTGTACGCCGCTAAAGAAGCTGTCGGGGCTTAATATCTAATTGCCCATGGAGCCCTAAGCCTGGCTGGTAGCCCAGGCCATCTGGCTGGATCAGCCTAGGGCCTGGTTTCAGGTGCGAGGCTGGAAGGAATCAAACTTAGTTGGTCGGCTCATGCCAAAGGGTCACCCGGTTTAGGGAGGGTCTTAAGAGCTTGCCTTAGGGATTAGCTGCGCTTAGGGCTTAAGGAGGGCGGTCTTGGGATAAAAAAGGCTATGTTCAAGCAATTGACCGGCTGAATGCCTTGAGGGAGGACAACATTTTCGATACTCCCTCAGGGCAAATCTATGATGACATCACGCCCTTGACCGTCTACATCTGTGATGTGCCCATCGCCTTAATTAGCCTGATTGATGCCGATCACCAGTGGTTTAAGTCAAACCAAGAGCCCACTTAGGGTATCTCAGCCCAGCCTAGCCGTTAAGCCACCACCTTGGCGGGGGACAGAGTCAGGACCTCAACCCCTTCCTTGGTCACAACCACCGTATGCTCAAACTGGGCTGACAACTGCCGATCCACCGTAATTGCAGTCCAGCCGTCTACCAGAATTTCGGCCTCATAGCTGCCAATATTAATCATCGGTTCAATGGTGAACACCATGCCGGGGCGTAGCTTTTTACCCTTACCCCGCTGACCATAGTGGGGAATCTGAGGTGCAGCGTGGAAGATCCGGTGCACTCCATGGCCCACAAAGTCGCGCACCACCGAGTAGCCCTCTGCTTCAGCATAAGCCTGAATAGCGGCCCCAATGTCACCGACCCGAGCCCCTGGCTTCACCGTCTGGATACCACGCCACATACATTCTTCTGTGACTTCCACCAAACGTCGAGCGGCAGGCGAAACATCCCCCACCAAAAACGTGCGCGATGTATCGCCGTGGTAGCCATCCAGGATCGGGGTGACGTCAATGTTGATAATGTCGCCATCCCGCAATACATCCTCAGCATTGGGAATACCGTGGCAGATGACCTCGTTAATGCTGGTGCAAATGGATTTGGGGAAGGGCATCACCGTACCGGCATAGCCCAAGGGAGCGCTGATTGCCCCATACTTTTGGGTCCAAGCTTCGGCCAAATCGTTAAGCTCTAGGGTGCTGACGCCTGGTTTGACGTAGGGGGTGAGGTAATCAAGTAATTGAGCCGCCAACTGACAGGCTTTGCGCATTTTTTCTAGCTCGCGGCTAGAGAGCAGAGTAATGACTTCGGAGGGTTGCTTTTGTTCTTCCACGGTGTACTTGGGTCTGGGTAACGGCTGCGGAGGGGAGGTGCCCTGGAGATAAGTATAGCAACCTGTTGGAGATGGGGGAGGTAGGGTGATGGGGTGATGGGGAGGGAGGGGCAGACCTGGGTGTCTGCCCTGGCGGGGAATGGGGAGGGAGGGGAATTTTGAGTTTTGAATGGGGGAGATGGGGGAGTTTTGAGTTTTGTAGGGTTTTGCCCTTCCCGAAGGAGATTTTGAATGGGTTCCCTTCGTTCTGCTGCGCACGGGCTATGCCCTACGCTCTTTCCTCTTCCTTCTTTCTCAATCTCCCCAGAGGCGACGGCGGGCTGGCCCCTTGAGGCGGTCGTGGGTATCGCGCAGTAGCGTCGGGATATCCAGATGTTCGGGGCAACGGGGTAAGCAATCACCGCAGTCGGTACAGCGGTTGGCTTTGCGGCCTGGGAACCAGTGACCGGCGTTTTCAAACATCCGATAGCGATATTCCCCAAAAGCTTGCATATCGTAAGCCACAGCCAGATTACGTAACCGCAGCACTTCCGGGATGTGAATGGCTTCGGGGCAGGGGAGGCAGGCGTAGCATTGGGCGCAGCGATCGGAGCCGAGGGTGGTGTCGGCCTGGGTGGTGAGGCGATCGAGGGCGGCGGATTCCTCAGCGGTAAGGGGGTGGGTTTGGTTGACTAGGGGGCTGAGGGGGGCCAATTCTGCGGGAATTGCTGGGCCGGTGCTGAGGGGAGTGATGCGCAGGTCGGCCAGGAGCCCGCGGTAGG
>SLIY01000412.1 GCA_007135385.1 Leptolyngbyaceae cyanobacterium CSSed165cm_216 | reverse complement strand
TGCTGGTTAGGGCCGGCCTAGATGTGGCGGATAACTACATCGTGCAGCATCTCCAGGCGGGGGACTTGGTGATTACCGCCGATATTCCCCTGGCGGCGGCGGCCATCGAGCAGGGGGCCGTCGCCCTCAACCCCCGAGGTCAGTTTTACGATGCGGGCAATATTCGCGAGTGCTTGTCTATGCGCAACTTTCTGGAGGAACTGCGCCAGGGCGGGGTTGAGACCGGCGGTCCCCCCGCCTTTAGTCAGCGCGATCGCGGCGCCTTTGCCAACCAGCTAGATCGGTTTTTGCGCCAGCAGGGTTTCTCCTAACCCCTGCCATAGCCAAGCTAGCCCCACCCTAGGGACGGTCCCTAGCCTTGGGCTGAGTTTGAGCCAAGTCCCCAAGGGGCTAGCAATTCACGGTAAGATCGTCACGGCGTTAACCCCAAGGAAGTCATGGCCGATACCCCGGATACATCTCCCGATACATCCTCTGAAAAGCCCAAAAAGAAAGTCATCACCGTAGGGGTAGATAGACTGGCTAACAAGGATCGCCCGAACAAAGAGCGTCGTGGCGGCAAAGGGCGACGGGGTGGTCGCGATCGCGATGAGGATCGTAAGCCAGCGGTACCCCCGGCCCTGATGCGAGGTCCTCGGCCCCAGCCCAAGGCGGCAGAACCCGAGCAACCGGAAGCCGCCGAGGCCGAGAGCGAAGTAGTGGTCGAGAGCGAAGCAGCGGTAACTGAAGAGGCGGCAGCTGAGGCTACTCATGCGACCCCCTCTGACCAAACCCCAACTGAATAAGGTGATCGTGCTTTAGCCAAGGCTAGCTTGTAGTCTGGAAGACACTACCATTCGTTACACCATGCTGTAAGGCTTCGATGCATTACCCTAGCGTAGGCCATGGAGTTTTTTATGTTGTGCTTACCCCATAAGGATTAGTGGCCCCATAAGGATTAGTGGCCCCATAAGGATTAGTGGATCGTGGCTTTCTGTCTGCCTTTCTATAAATCTTCCTCGTCGGCAGATTCTGGCTCAGCCTTAGCCAAAAACTGGCTATCCACCAAGAACGAACCCCGCCCAAACTTGACCCCCCAATAGCCAGCGGGCCGTCGATCCAGCACAATGCCTTCGTCCCCCACTTGCAGGGTGTCAGCAGGGCGTAACATCGGCATGGGGTCAGCGGTTTTAATGTAAGGGGGCAGGGCAGTCAGGGTAACGCGATCGCCGATGGTAAAGTCAGTGGTCATGGGGTTGGTCAGCTCTTCGATAGGTTGTGGTGTATCACTCCATTTTATGGGGTGAGCCAGCCTTACCCGTGCCCATCCCCGGGGAACCGCTACGGCTGGGGTGCATTTACTGGGATGAATTTAAAAGACACCCTGAAATACCCGCCAAACTAGCCCCATGGGCATTTCGATAGGTTTTTGGAGAACAACCCGAAAAGGAATGAAACTCTCGGGTAAAGTGACTTTGGTCAGCATAGCCACTGGCGATCGCGATCTGGCTGAGGGAATCCTCATGGGACATTCTCAACCGTCTCAGTGAGGCATAAAACCGAATCTGGCGGGCTGCCAATTTTGGCGTGATGCCAATGTGTTGCTGAAAGCATTTTGAGAAATGGCGATTGCTCCAGCCGATTGTTTTAGCCATTTCTCGCATAGAAAGACGTCCACCTTTGGATACCAATTGCTGCCAGGCCCAGTATATTTCTGGACGAACCTCATACTGAGATTGAGCAAATTTCTCCATCAGAAAACGATCAATCATCGAAAATCGCTCTGACCAGGAGGTTTGTTCATGCAGCTGTTCCGTCAGAAAATCGACCTTTCTGCCCCAAATGTCGTTTAGGGAAATCACCTGTTCAGTCAAATCGAGCAAGCGTCCCCCCAGAATCTGATATCCCGACCACGGGGGCAACGGAATTAAAATGAAACACTGTCTCCCACTGTGCTCTGTAATCAATCGTTCTTCCCAGCTAGATAAATTGACGGATCGTTGTAGGCGTTTTGTTGGAGTTGGAGCGATGTTTTCTCGCATAACCCCATGGAAAGGGCGGTTGGTTGCCTTTGTGCTGGCCCTAGTCACGGTTGCGGTAATACCTCTACTGACCACGCCAGGTTGGTCAGCCAGTCCCAGCCATCCCGATAGTCCCGATATTAACCTTGTCAGCCCCCAGTGGTTAGCCGATCACGGCGATGATCCTAACCTAAGGGTTTTGGATGTGCGCATCAACCCCCTGGCCTATATGGCTGGCCATGTACCCGGAGCTGTGCACCTGGCTGACAACACGTTTCGAGGGCCGAATGGTCGCCTACCAGTGCAGTATTGGCAGTCACCCAAGATGGCCAGTTTGTTTTCCCAGGCGGGGGTCAACGATGATAGCCAGGTGGTGATCTACGCCGATGGCCCCAATATCCTGGGCGCTACCATGGTGGCCTATTTGTTAGAGCGCAGTGGTCATCGGGCCGCCGTCCTAGACGGAGGGTTCAAGGGCTATCAGGAGGCGGGGCTACCCGTGAGCCAGGCCTTCCCCCAGTACGAACCGGGCTCGTTGTCACATTTTGCCCTGGGTACCCATCCTCCTCTATGGTGAAAGGATAAAAACTACTTAACGATAGAATTCGACGATAAAACATGAATAGTGCAACCTTAAGACGGCATCTGAGCCAGATGGTCACCCTTGGCCTCAGCCTGTCTTTGTTATCGGCCTGCAATGGCAACCAAACCCAAACCGACCCCGACGCCAGTGGGCCAGGCACCGTGACCATTCTCGGCGTCGTGGTGGGAGAACAGCAGGATAGATTGGCAGCGGCCCTAGCACCCTTTGAGGCAGAAACTGGCATCACCGTGATCTACGAAGGTACCGATGCCTTTGCCACCCTGCTGCCGGTGCGGGTGGAGTCGGGCGATGCGCCGGACATTGCCATGTTTCCCCAACCGGGGCTGATGGCTGATTTTGCCGATGCCGGGCAACTGGTACCGGTTGACGCTGCCTTAGACCCAGAAGACTTGGCGGCGGCCTACTCCCAGGATTGGCTAGACCTGGCCACCATTGATGATGAGTTGTATGGGGTGTGGCTGCGGGCTTCGGTGAAAAGCCTGGTGTGGTACAACCCCCAGGAGTTTGAGGCGGCAGGCTACTCGATACCGACCACCTGGGATCAGATGATCGCCCTCAGCGACCAGATTGTGGCCGATGGCAATACCCCCTGGTGTTTGGGGATGGAAAGTGGCGATGCCACGGGCTGGGTGGGTACCGACTGGGTAGAAGACATCATGCTGCGCACCGCTGGGCCGGAGGTCTACGACCAGTGGATTACTAACGACATTCCCTTTGATTCTGAGCCGGTGCGCAACGCCTTTGAACGATTTGGCGAAATTGTGCTGAACCCCGATTACATCTCTGGGGGCACGGTGGGGGCGATCAGCACCCCCTTTGGTGACTCAATCCGTGGCTTATTTACGGATCCACCCCGCTGTTATCTGCATCGGCAGGCGAATTTTATCGCCAGCTTCTTACCGGAGACGGTGGTGCCTGGGGAAACGGTGGCGGTGTTCCCGCTGCCAGGCATTAACCCAGAATTTGGCACGCCAGTATTGGTGGCGGGGGATGTGTTTGCCATGTTCAATGACACCCCCGAAGCCCGGGCTTTGATGGCCTACCTGGCGACCCCAGAGCCCCATGAAATTTGGGCCTCTCTGGGGGGATTTATCTCACCCCACGAGGCGGTTGGTCTGGAGGTTTACCCTGATCAGGTCACCCGTCAACAGGCCGAGATCTTGGCTGATGCAGAGATTGTCCGGTTTGATGCCTCTGATATGATGCCGGGGGTGGTGGGTACCGGCACCTTCTGGAGCGGCATTGTCGACTATGTCGGTGGCCAAGATTTGGATAGGGTGCTGGCTAATATTGAGGACAGCTGGCCCAATTAGAGCCTGGACCCTGATCGGGCATTCGTGACCAACGGCATCACAGAGCACCATGCAAGATACTGCCAATCTCATCCGGCTGTTAACCGCGATCGCCGCCATTGTCCTGGGTTCTGGGGGCATCATTGCCCTGTTCTACGGGGCCAACTGGCTGGTGAATGGCCTGCCCTATGGGCTGCGATCGCGGGTTTTGCCCTGGGTTTACATGACCCCAGCCCTGGCGGTGTTGGCGGCCTTTCTGATCTTGCCCACAATTCGCACCCTGATCATCAGCTTTATGGACCGGCGATCAGAGGCCTTCGTCGGGTTGGACAACTATATCTTTGCCGTTACCAACTCCGCCATGTTGATTGCCTTCCGCAACAACCTGCTGTGGTTGGTGCTGGTGACTAGCATCAGCGTTAGTTTGGGCCTGGTGATTGCGGTGCTAGTGGATCGAGTGCCCTACGAGCCCCTGGCTAAGGCGCTGATCTTTTTACCCATGGCCATTTCCTTCGTGGGGGCCAGCGTTATCTGGCGCTTTGTCTATGCCTACCAGCCACCGGGCTTCGAGCAAATTGGCTTGCTCAATGCCATTGTGGTGGCCCTGGGGTTTGAGCCGGTGGGCTGGCTGGTGAACAGAACGGTGAATAACTTTGCCCTGATTGTGATTATGATCTGGCTGCAAACCGGCTTTGCCATGGTGCTGCTATCTTCCGCCGTCAAGGGTATTCCCCAGGATGTGATTGAGGCGGCCCGCATCGATGGGGCCAACGAATTTCAGATTTTTTGGCGGATCACTATTCCCATGATCAACTCCACGATTGTGGTGGTCTCGACCACGATCATTGTGCTGGTGTTGAAGGTGTTCGACATTGTGTTTGTGATGACCGGCGGCAATCTAGATACGGATGTAATCGCCAGCCGCATGATCAAAGAGATGTTCAACTTCCGTAACTTTGGCCGGGGCAGCGCGATCGCTGTGATTTTGCTACTCGCTGTCATTCCTGTCATGGTGGCCAACATTCGCCGCTTTCAGCAGCAGGAGGTTAACCGATGAGCAGCGTGTCAAAAAAACGCCCGGCCCAGGCCCGCACCCGGCTCGACCGGCTGGAAACGTTGCTGACCACTGCCCCTGTTCATGTCGTGGTGATCGCTATTGCCTTGCTCTGGACCCTGCCCACGGCGGGCCTGCTGATCAGCTCCTTTCGCCAACCCGATGCCCTGCTCACCAGTGGTTGGTGGTCGGTGTTTGTGCCCCCCTTTGACCCCGCCCAGTTTCACTTGGGTAACTACATGAATGTGCTGACTCGCCAGGGGATGGGGCAGGCCTTCCTGAATAGCTTGATCATCACGATTCCAGCGACGGTGATGCCGATCGCGATCGCCACCTTTGCCGCCTATGCCCTAGCCTGGATGCAGTTTCCCGGGCGACAGTTGCTGTTTGTGGTGATTGTCGGGTTGCTGGTGGTACCCCTGCAAATGACCCTGATTCCAGTACTGCGAGCCTATAACAGTCTGGGATTGTCCGGGACCTTTTTGGGGGTATGGCTGGCCCACACTGGCTACGGCATGCCTCTGGGCATTTACCTCCTGCGCAACTACATCGGCACCCTCCCCCGAGATTTAATTGAAGCCGCCGCCGTGGATGGGGCCTCTCACCTGAAAATTTTTACCCGCATCGTGGTGCCCCTCTCCACCCCGGCCATTGCCTCCTTTGCGGTGTTCCAGTTCCTCTGGGTTTGGAATGACCTATTGGTAGCCCTGGTGTACCTGGGCGGGAACCAAAACGTGGCCCCCGTCACCCTGGTGCTACGTAATCTGGTGGGCGATCGGGGCCAGGACTGGCACCTGTTGACCGCTGGGGCCTTTATTTCTATGGTGGTGCCACTAGTGGTCTTTCTGGGCCTACAGCGGTACTTTGTTCGCGGTTTATTGGCAGGTTCAGTGAAGGGATAATGGCGCACATTGTGTTCGAGCGGGTCACCAAGCAATACGAGAACGGTTTCGTGGCGGTCAAAGACCTCAACCTGGCGATTGAGGCCGATGAGTTTTTGGTGCTGGTGGGGCCGTCTGGCTGCGGCAAAACCACCTGTTTGCGTATGTTGGCCGGGTTAGAACCCATCAGCCAGGGCAGCATCTACATTGACGGCCAGCGGATCAACGAGCGCTCTCCCCGGGAGCGGGACATCGCCATGGTGTTTCAGTCCTACGCCCTTTATCCCCACATGAGCGTGTTCGACAACATGGCCTTTAGCCTCCAGTTGCAGGGCACCCCCAAGGCCGACATTCAGCAGCGGGTACAGGCGGCGGCCACTCAACTGGGCATCGAGGGCTTGCTAGATCGCAAACCGAAGCAGTTGTCTGGTGGTCAGCGACAGCGGGTGGCGGTGGGTCGCGCCATCGTCCGCAATCCGGCTGCTTTTTTGATGGATGAACCCCTGTCTAACCTGGATGCCAAGCTACGGGTGCAAGCCCGAGCTGAGCTCAGCAAACTGCACAAAAAGCTGGGTACCACCTTCGTCTATGTCACCCACGACCAGGTGGAGGCCATGACCATGGGCAGCCGCATCGCCGTGATGAACCAGGGGATTTTGCAGCAGGTGGATACCCCCCAGAACCTCTATAACCACCCCAATAATATGTTTGTGGCGGGCTTTATGGGCAGTCCGGCGATGAACTTTTTCCAGGCTAGCTTGAAACCCGACGGCGATCAGCTGTGGATCGAAGCAGGTGCTTTGCGGCTGCCGGTCCCGGCCTCGGTCCAGGCCAGTCTCCAGCCTGACCTGGGTCAGTCGCTGGTCTTTGGTATTCGGCCCGAGAATATCTATGACCCGCAATTTGCCCCCCCCGGCATTCATCCGATTGATCTAGAGGCGACGGTTTCCGTGGTAGAAATGATGGGCCATGAGATGATTGTCTACCTCTCCCTAGTCGATGGCCATGAGTTCTTGGCCCGGATTGATCCCCGCTCTCGCTTTCAGCCGGGGGAGACGGTACGGGTTAGCTTCGACATGAACCGTTTTCACCTGTTCGATCGCGCCTCGGAACAGGCGTTGGTCTAAAACCATGGAGGCGATCGGGCAGGCCTCAGCCCGACCGGGGGAAGACAGTGTCTTCGTCAATGTCCGCCATCGTCAGGGTCAGGTCGGTAGGAGGTAGGATGGGCAAAGGGTTTGGCCCGTGCCCATCACAGGAGTATATCTCGGTGGTTGGCATTGATGGGCACGCTTCGCTTTGCCCATCCTACGGGTGGAGGCTACTACGCCAACAGTCCCCCTCTCCGAAAATGGGCGTAGCTTGCTTCTCGCAGAGTGGGGGAGGCCAGACAAAGCTTTCCGGCTCCCCTTCCTCCCGTTTTGGGAGGAAGGGGCTGGGGGATGGAGGGAAAGCCCTGCCCGGCCACGTACTCATGGCGTTCTGGGCTACTGTGCTCTAGGGCCAGATAGGCCTGCTTGGTCAGGGGGTGATTGTCAGCAGCGGCAACCATG
>SLIY01000255.1 GCA_007135385.1 Leptolyngbyaceae cyanobacterium CSSed165cm_216 | reverse complement strand
ATGACAGCATGGAGAACCCTCCCGAATCTGGAACAGCCGTGCGCGTTAGCCAAAAACCCGACGCTCGCTTCCTCACCTACCGAGAACTGGCGGAGCGGCTGATTCCCTACGTCAAAGAGTTGGGCTATACCCACATCGAAGTACTACCTGTGGCCGAGCACCCATTCGATGGTTCCTGGGGGTATCAGGTGGCCGGGCACTTTGCCCCTACCTCTCGGTTTGGTAGTCCCCAAGACTTTATGTATTTCGTCGATCAATGCCATGCCAACGGCATTGGCGTGATTGTGGACTGGGTGCCAGGGCACTTTCCCAAAGATGCTCATGGGTTGGCCTTCTTTGATGGTACCCACCTGTACGAACATGCCGATCCCCGCAAGGGGGAACATAAAGGTTGGGGCACCCTAGTTTTCAACTATTCCCGCAACGAGGTACGCAATTTCCTGATTGCCAATGCCCTCTTCTGGTTTGACAAATATCACATCGACGGCATTCGGGTCGATGCCGTCGCCTCCATGCTCTACCTCGACTACGATCGCGAAGACGGAGAATGGGTGCCTAACCAGTTTGGTGGCCACGAAAATCTGGAGACGGTCGATCTACTGAGACAGCTAAATACCCTGATTTTTGGCTACTACCCCGGTGTGCTATCCGTGGCGGAAGAGTCCACCGCCTGGCCCAATGTGTCACGGCCTACCTATGTGGGTGGCTTGGGCTTCAACTTCAAGTGGAACATGGGCTGGATGCACGACATGCTCCACTACTTTAGCCAAGACCCAATCCATCGGCACTACCACCAGAACAACATCACTTTCAGTATCTGGTACGCCTTTAGCGAGAACTTTATGCTGGCCCTGTCCCACGACGAAGTGGTACATGGCAAAGGCAGTCTATACCAAAAAATGCCTGGGGATGAGTGGCAAAAGATGGCCAACCTGCGCGCCCTCTATGCTTACATGTTCACCCACCCCGGCAAGAAAACCTTGTTCATGGGCATGGAATTTGGCCAGACTACCGAGTGGAATAGCTGGCTGGATCTTGACTGGGGCCTGCTCAAATACGCACCCCACCAACAGCTGAAGCAGTTTGTGGCCGACCTCAACCGCCTTTATCAGCAAGAACCGGCTCTGTATACTGACGACTTTTCCACTGATGGCTTTGAGTGGATTGACTGCAATGATGCCGGGAACAGTGTGGTGTCCTTCCTGCGACGGGATCAACACTCCGATCAGTTTGTGGTGACAGTGTGTAATTTCATGCCTCAACCCCACCATGACTATTGGGTGGGAGTGCCCCAACCTGGCTATTACCGAGAACTGCTGAATAGTGATGCCACCGCCTACGGCGGGAGTGGGATCGGCAATGGTGGCGGTCAACAGAGCCATGACTGGGATAACCCCTGCTGGCCCCACGCCCTGAGTCTGACGCTGCCGCCCTTGGGCGTGGTAGTGCTGAAGTTGGAGTCGTGATCGGGTATAGACGCGCCTACCCCCCCTTATAACCCATAGCAAAAAAGGAAACTACCCCCTATGGTTGCCACCGCTGCTCGTATTCAACTAGTGGAGGCTGAAACCCAGGCATTGTTGGACTGGGCTGACCAGATACAACATTCAGAAGAAACCTTGTTTCATCAGGCCCAAGCCCTGGCGACTCGGCTAGGGGCTCACTATCGACCCGATGGCCTGACTGAAATCGGGATTTGGGCTCCTGAGCTGGGGGCTGATATGGTGCAGCCCAAAAACATCTATCTAGAAATCTTTACCCCTAAGCAGGCCATCGATCCAACCCGACCCAGCCAAAGGGTACGCTTTCGCCGCGACACGGTGGAGCTCGCGAAGCAGGGCGAGTATTTCTGGGGGGTGCTATCGGACCTGAAGCCGGGCACCAAAGACGAGTTCGGCTCGTTCTACTGGCTGCGCTACCTGGATGCCCACGACCAGGTGCGAGTGATTGGCGACTGTTTGGCCTACTCACTGCCCTATGGGGTCTATGCTCCAGCTGAGGTCTATGACATGGACAGCTTGCAGCGCGATCGCGCTGACCTAGACTACTTCACCCAGGGGGATATAGGTGATCAGGGGGTGGTGCAGGTTCATGCCCCTGGCAATATTTTGCAGTTGCATGTCAACACGGCCTCCCCCAATGGCTATATCAGTGGGTTAACTGCCCTGTATCGGCGGCTGGCCGAGAAGCTAAAAGCCCAGCAGCCCTTGACCCTAGCCGAGCAAAATTTCGTGGGCTACGACGCGGTTCAACTCTTGCCCATCGAACCCACGGTGGAATATCTGGGCCAGCATGATGTGGGCCATGGCTTTTTTAGCCTGCGGGATGATGACATGGCTGAAATGGACCCTGAAACCGAAGAAATCGATCGGGAAGCCGGCGATGTGCAGGTGGCTTTGAACAAGCCAGACACCCAAAACTGGGGCTATGACATTGTCATTTTTGGCTCCTCGGCCACTAACCCTGCGGTGCTCGAGACCCTACGCCCCGACGAATTGGTGGAGTTTATCGCCACCCTACACAACTTCCCCACCGGGCCGATTCAGGTAATTTTTGATATTGTCTATGGCCATGCCGACAACCAGGCGATTGAGCTATTGAATGGACGCTTTATGAAAGGTCCCAACATGTATGGCCAAGACATTAACCATCAAAATCCCACGGTGCGCGCTATTTTGCTGGAAATGCAGCGGCGCAAGAACGACACTGGCGTCGATGGCATCCGCGTCGATGGGGCCCAGGATTTCAAATTCTTTAACCCCCTGTCAGGGGAGGTGGAGTACGACGATAACTACCTCAGTGATATGGCCGAGGTGTTGCAACAGATCGGTGATGGCAAACGTCGTTTGTTTTCGATTTTTGAGGATGGTCGTCCTTGGCCTGCCGAAAACTGGGAAGAGGTGTCTACTTACCGAGATATTGTCGAATTTAAGCCCGATGCATTTCAGTGGGGGCCGCTGATCTTTGCCCATAATACCCCCAGCCTAAAACAGTTTTGGGATCGCAAATGGCGGCGCGTCACCGAGCAAATGTATACCGGCGAATGCTGGATCACTGGTTGCGGTAACCACGACACCCTGCGCCGGGGCACTCAGGTGGACCCCAGCCTCGATATCAACTGGAACTTAGGCAATAGCCTCCCCCAGGTGCTCAACAACGCCTACGACAACCCCGCCATTAACCTTATGACCTATGGCTTTAGCCCTGGTCTGCCGATGGATTTCATCAACTGCACCATGCACGCCCCCTGGGCGTTTTTACGTAACACCGACGATCGCTACGGAGTCAAGGTGGTGACCGAAGAAGCGGTGGGCTTTCTCGACTGGCAGATTATTCCTGAAACCTACGACTGGCCCGATCTGTTCCCCCGACTGAAGGCGATGGGCTTCACCAAGCTGAGGGAGCTTCGCCAGTTCATGCAAGGGCTTTACGACGCGATCGAAGAGACCGACTACGACCTCGATGAGGTGGCTCACCTGTGTCAGACCCTGCTGACCCATGCCGCCGAGACCATACCCGAGGAGATCAAGCAACGCAAGTCGGCCCAGACCCTGGGGCCGCTCAATGCCGCTGATAAGTCTGAAATTTTGAGCCAGCTAGATGTGGCCACCCTCAAGACCCTGGCTAAGAACTTCATGGAAGACGCCCACGATATGTGCAACGTGTGGCTGCAGCAGGAGGTGCTTGACAGCGATCGCGTTGCTTTCAACCTGGCTCTGCGGCAGTTTCGCCACTCCCATCCCTGGTTGCGTCAAAATCTATCTCCCCTGGACCGGTTCAACCGCATCCATACCGAGCAACAGACTGTGTTCTATGGTCTGCGTACCGCCCCTGCTGAGGCGGGTACGGCCATGCAGGTGGCCATGGTGACCCATATGGGGGGTGACCCACTCACTGTGACCCTAGGGGATTGGCTGCAGCTAGAGGAGGATGGTAGTTGGCGTGTGGCGCTGTGTTCGCCCGGGGTAGCGCTGGCTAGCTCTGGGGATGCGCTCAAGGCGTTTGAGTTGACCGACAGCCAGGCGGTGCTGCTAGAGCGGGTGGTGGCAGCCTAGAACGCCGGTACAGATCCCTGGGTTCTTTAGTCCATGGGCTACGAATTTGGCCACATCCTCCGTCAGCACCCAGGGATCTTGGCCTACTGTACGAGTGCTCTAGCCTCTAATCGCAGTTGACCATCCAGGGGAGGCCAAATTTGGCGATCGCCATGCCAAAGTGCTTGGCCCAGAACGTTTCTGCCAGGGGCATTTGAAGAATTAATCGGTTACGTTGTGCTGGATGTTGTGCTCTACGGGGCGTAGGCGCCGGAGTTCCCCGTTCAGGCAGGGCCACGGACGGTTTCCTCCCCAACGACTAAATCGCTCCAATTGGCTCGGCTGAGGCGATAGACCGCGCAGTCGTCATCGCTAAAGCGGCGACGCTGCCAAAATGTGAACCCTAGCCGCTCGTAGAAACGGCGGGCACGGGTGTTGCTGGCTAATGGGTCGATGAGCACGGCTGTCACTGCAGGGTCAGCAAAGCAGCGGGCCAGGGCCAACCGCATCATGGCGGTGCCGTAGCCTTGGCCCAGCTCGGCGGCTTCGCCAATCCAGATGTCGATCGCCCGCAAATTGTCAGGTACAGCGCCCCAGTCGTGGCTGTCTTCTGCGGCAGGGTCGATAATTTGCACAAAGCCAATGGGGTGGTCGTCTAACTCGGCAATCAACTGCTCGCGCCAGGGAGGATTGCGGGCCAACTCTGCTTCCCAGCCCCAGTCTTCGTCACCTTTGCTGGCGACGATATGGGGTTGTTGGTCCCAGTGGCGCAGGAGGGGGGTATCGGTGGGGGTGGCGACCCGTAGGGTAATGGCGTTGGCGTGGGGCATGGGCTTGACCGGCTCAACAATATCGACCGTCGAGCTACTGAACTTAATTTAGTACAGGTGAACTAAGTTTTGAGCAAGAGAAATAAATCTTCAGGATTGGGCGGAGGAATGGGCAATAAGGGCGCATAGGGTTTTCTTACGGCTGATCTGAGAAAGCGTAGGAAACGCTGTAGTGCAACTCGACAAAATTGGCCCCGTAGGTGTTGGCCGACAGCAGTTGCAGTGGCGGGTCAACCCTGCGGGGAAACAGCGGGGCACCGCCGCCCAGGGTGACCGAGGCCACCTGCAACACCATTTCATCCAGCAGCCCAGCATCGTAGAACTGGCCCGCCAGGTCGCCGCCGCCCACAATCCAGAGGTGTTTCTCCCCAGCGGCGATCGCCATGTCGCGGTTCACTGGCCGCACATCCCCCTCCACAAAGCGCACGTCGGCATCGGCAATCAACGGCAGTGGGCGCGAGGTGAATACCCAGGCGGGCACTGGGTAGGGCCAGGGCTGCGAGTTGTCTGACTCAGCAGAAAAATCGTGGTCGTAGAGCCACTGGTAGGTGGTAGACCCCATGGCGATCGCCCCCACTCCGGCCAAAAAGTCGTCAAAGGTATTGGGCTCTAGCTCGCCAAACTGAAACAGCCAGTCGAGGGCATTGTTCTGGTCAGCAATGTAGCCATCCAGGCTGGTGGCGGTATAGAAGATCGTGGCCATGAAACTGGGGTTACTCGGCCTTTGCCGAGGGTGTCAGGTTCTAGGTGTCAGGTATCAGGAATGATTGACTGACTGCTGTTGTCGGTAATGGGCCGTCATGAACTGATGCCACTGGCCGTCATCGCCCACCGCATAGGATGTCAGCACTCGATGATCGGCACTTTTCATCTCAATCACACCTCTATACTGGGCCATTTTGTCTGCATCTATCATGGCTGGGCCTGGCGATCGCCCTGGCCAGTTGGTTCAGTCGCTGTTGGCTATCGCAATGGTTAGCAGGGCTGCCACCCCCAGAGCGGCGGCGGTACGAATGTGATTCCACAGGGTCCAGCGGGTGAGATACTTGGCCCAGAGATTTGCGCCCTTCGGGCTGTCTGGGGCAACAGCGGCCAAGGCATCAATATTCAAAAGATGTGCCATAGGGACTCCAGGACAGTACCCGTTTAGCCTAGAAAACCTTCCTGGCTGGGCGCTATTTGATTCTTGGGGTACTGTCAAAATCTTGCGGCGAACTGGCGATCACTGTTTTTCTCTGCCGGCATGAAGGTGTGCACTCGCCCGCTGTGCCATTTGGCCAGATAAACTTGAGGTAGCTAGGCAGCCGGACCTAGTGCAACCTGTCTCCACAATGGAGAATTTAGCTATGGATGCAGCTCAAATTAGGCCTGTTAAGGGTTACCAAAACCGCCTAGGGATGGATAGCGCTGAGTTGACCTGCCGTCCCACTCTGTCGAGTCAAGACTTGGGCTGGAAGCACATTCAGGTGGGGCAGTTTCAGCATTCCCCGGGAGAGTGTAATATCTCCTCGGACGAACAGCACACGATGTGTGTGTCGCTGGCGACACGTCCGGTGCGCTTTTTGCAGATCAAAGACGGCAAAACTCACCGCAGCCTCTACGGCAAAGGCGATATTTCCATAGCCACAGCCACCTGAGCAAACAGTTTCGTCAGGCGACGGGTATAACCCCAGTGCTTACAGAAGCCGTTAACAAGTAGTGCGGCAGGCTTGCAGGTCAGAAACACTTGATCTGCAAGCCTGCCACTGTGCGTACACAACTAAAGAACGCGTCGACCGGTCAGTAAGTTATAGACTAGCCCAATTAACGCTAAAACCAGCAGTAGGTGGATTAAACCACCCCCTACGTTCACCGCAAAGCCTAGCGCCCAGAGGATGACAAGTATAACAACGGCTGTCCAAATGAGATTCACCATCATAGCCTCCTTTAGAAGGGTGATTTCCTAGTCAATGATTTTTTTGACTTTATCTTTTACGTTTTCAACGGTATGTTCAACCTTTGCCTCGGCTTGTTTCTCTTGGCCCTCGGTTTGGTCTTGCGGATTGCCAGTGACTTCACCGATGGCTTCCTGAACTTTTCCTTCGATATTTTTAGCCGTTGCTTTAGCTCTGTCTTCGATGCTCATGGCAATATCCTTTATCGAAATTTTAAGTATTCAATTCATGCAAAACCAGCCTAAAATCTAGGCATTTTTTGGTAAGACTAAGCCATTTAAACTTGAGCTCAGTTTAGCTAATTTACAGGTCTATATTCTCTATCTTGGGTATGAGCTTTACACCGGCTCTGGAGTGAAAAATATAGTGTTGCCAGCTATTATTTAACGGTAGAAAATCACCCCTACGGGTAGAAGGTAGAAGCCTTGATACGTCTAGAATTCCTCTTCTGCCTTCTGCATGACTATATATATTAGACCTGTTGTGAAATAGGGGATAATAGCCTGTGGAGTAAGTTAACCCAGTTGTGCCGTGCTGAATCTCCAACGTGCCTTCAAGAGTGACCGCCTCCTCCGTGCTTTGACCGGTT
>SLIY01000482.1 GCA_007135385.1 Leptolyngbyaceae cyanobacterium CSSed165cm_216 | reverse complement strand
GGTTACGGTAGTTCCAGGCCAGCTTCAGGAGCTTGGTCCAATTGCGCTGAACTTTTTTGGGGGTCCAGCCCAGGGTTTGGGCAATGGCCTCGTCAGTTAAAGCGGCATCATTGGGCTGAGCCTGCTTCAGGGCCACAAACCGTTGGAAATCTCTGGGTAAACTGGCCAAGAAGTCATCCCATTCCTCCAGGGTTAAACCCAGGCGGGTATCTAGGTTGGCGCCGAGCCACTGGTGGACTAACTCCCACTCGTGCTGTTGGGCAAATTTCTCCACATGGTACTTAAACCGTTGCTGCAGGTAGTCTCGCTCCCGGGCAGACAACCCTAAGATGTCATCAATTTCTGAGGCCGAGCAGTCTTTTAGCTTCAGCACCAAATAGTCAATACAGTCGGTCTGGTCTTGGCTCCTAAAGTATTGAATTAAGCGCTTAACAATGCGATCGCGCATGACCCCATCCCCCGGGTCAGTGGCTTCCGCCGTCAGCTTTTCCCGCACTTGTTGCACCACCGAACTCCGGGCGTGGGCTTCGGCCTCTTCGGTTTTAGCCCCCTCGCCCACCAGCCCCATGTCCACCGATGTTTCAGCCGGCTGGCGGCGGCTAAACGCCTGGGCTCGCAGCACAATCAACTGCTGGCTCTGACGGCCACGGGTATTAATCCGCCGCTTGGCATACTGTTCACTAAAGGCCATGTACTCCGCCAGTTCCAAACGGGTGCGGGGGGTGTAGGTGGGGGGCAGTTCCTGCTCCCGTCGAAATGCGTTCACCACTTCGATATAGAACGTCTGCATAAAGTCTTCTAGCAACGCATAGCGCCCTTGAAACCCCAAATGACTCCCGGTTGGGGCCACATGACGGTAGACAATGGCACTGAGGCTACTGTGTAACTCGACCCGCCCCTGGGCAGACCCTAGCTTATAGTAGGCCAGGCACTTGCTGACCCGATGGCTAACCAGCGTCTGTTGCCAGTGGGAGATATTGCCCGACCTTTGGATGCGATCGCTGATCCGGCAAATGCGGTCAACTTCTGCCGCCAACCGTTGAACGACCCCCTTAAACCCACCAGGCCGATGGCCCAAGTGGTGGAGCAACTGGGTCTCAACCATCGCCGACACCCCATTTGCCCCACTGTCAGCCTGGGCCGTAGGCTGAGGAACGGAGTTAGGGGACGCTGGATCCTGAGAAGGGGGAGTCATCCCCGATGATGAAGGGGGCATGGCAAAGCAGGTAGATGCAGTCTTCATTGTTAACCAATCCTAGCAACGACACCGAGATACAGAGTAGCTAGGGTCCCCTTGGTACCCTAGGTCCATCTCTTACTTAAAACATCAAGGGTCACTTGCGGATTTCTAAAGCACTGTGGCAATTGATAAATTGCCTATCATGACTAGACGGATGCCTAAGCTTCGGCCAGGGTTGCGCCCCAGTCAACGGCCATTTCCCAACCCAGCCCCTGTCGCACCACAACCGGTTCATCCTGGCTCATGTCCAGGATGGTGGATACCTCATAGGTCAAGGGCAAATCGTCATCAATAATTAAATCCACCAGTTTTTCTAAACAGTCAAAGACATCCATTTTCTGGACTGGCCCCTTGCCATTCCCTGCTGGCACCAAGGTGAGAGCCGAAGTGGAAATCACTGGATTGCGCAACGTCTGTACCAGCGCCAGGCAGATGGGGCTGTCGGGTACTCGAATACCCGTGGTGCGCCGTTTGGGATTCATCACCAGGCGAGGCACTTGCTTGGTGGCCGGCAACACAAAGGTAAACGGTCCTGGAATCAGACGCCGAATAATCCGATAAGCAATATCACTTACCTGGGCATAGTCGGCAATATTTGAGAGGGAATCGCATAAAAACGTCAGCGGTTTATCATTGGCCACCTGCTTCAACTGCCGAACCCGCTCTACTGCCCCCTTATGGTTGAGATCACAACCAATGGCGTAAACTGTGTCTGTGGGGTACAAAGCAATCGCCCCCTGCCGCAATGCCTCTGTAATGGCCTGTAACTTGCGTCCTTGGGGGTTGTCGGGATGCAGCCTATATACCGTTGCCATCGCCTCATTCCTTAGGTAGCACCTGCTTCAGAGTAGCCAATCTGCCCGGCGACATTTTTCAGTCTGTCAGGACCCATGGGCCAACCACGCTTTTATTGTGAGGGAAAATCTTGCCTAGGGGTCAATTTGTATGAAAACGATAGCCTACCTCGACTGTGTAACTGGCGTCTCAGGGGACATGTGCCTAGCTGCCCTGATCGACGGGGGCGTTCCTCTGACTTACCTACAAACCCAGTTGTCCAGCCTGGGGCTAGATGCCGAGTTTACCCTGGCCACGGCTGACGTCCAGCGCCAGGGACAGCGAGCCCTAAAGCTGAATGTACAACTGACGCTACCCCCAGGGCAAGCCACGTCCCCCTCCTCCTCTGATCACGGCTCCTCCAGTTCCAGCCATGGTCACAACCATCAGCAGGCGATGGCACACGCCGCTGACCCGCATCCCACCCCCCCTCTGTCTCACCCCCCGGCCCGCAACCTACCGGCTATCGAGCAGATTATCAGCCGGGCGGCTTTGCCCGATCGCGTCCGTCACTGGAGTCTGGCGGTATTTCGCCAACTAGCCCAGGCGGAAGCTGCTGTTCATGGCATTCCCCTCGAACAGGTGCACTTCCACGAAGTGGGGGCCACTGATGCCATTGTTGATATTGTGGGCACTTGCCTCGGGTTCGATTACTTGAATATCGATACCCTGATTTGCTCGCCCCTACCCACTGGCCAGGGACGGGTGAAAGCAGCCCACGGTTGGTTGCCAGTGCCCGCCCCGGCAGTACTACAACTGATGGCCATGGCCCAGGTCCCCATCTATAGCAATGACTTGACCGGCGAGTTGGTCACCCCCACTGGGGCGGCGCTCGTCACCACCCTCGCCCAGGGGTTTGGCCCTCCCCCAGCCATGGTGCTAGCACGGGTGGGCTTAGGGGCAGGCGGCAAAACATTATCAGTACCCAACATACTGCGCCTATGGCTGGGGCGGGAGGTGGGCCCTAGCTCTCCAGGCCAGCCTGGGGCAAAGCCGATGGCGTCGCCCCCCCCGGTTCCGCAAGAAACCATCATCCTCTTAGAGACCCAAGTGGATGACATGGTACCTCAGACAGTTGGCTACCTGCATGAGCGGCTATTTGCGGCAGGGGCGATGGATGTCTTTACCCAGCCCGTTGCCATGAAAAAAAATCGTCCTGGACTGTTGATTACCGTCCTGTGCTCGCCGGAACTCGAACCCCTGTGCACTGATATTTTGTTTCAGGAAACCCCTACCCTAGGCGTGCGTCGCCAGGAACAGCAACGCACCGCACTGCGGCGAGATATTCGCCCCATCAGTACCCCCTACGGCACCGTCGCGATCAAGTTGGCCTATCATCCCCACACCCAGGCCCTTGTCAACGCCCACCCAGAATATGAAGACTGCGCCAAGCTAGCCCGCCACCATGGCATCCCCTGGAAAACCATTTACCAAACCGCCCTTAGCACCTGGCAGCATCAGACAACTGATTCTCCTATCCCCTCCGTCAACGATGTCCCCCTAGCCCCCTAACGCTAATCGGATAGGTCTTCATCAGCTTGGCTGGGCAGGGGAGACTCAGAGAGGAGTTGGGAGAAAATGCGGCAGGTTTCCAGGTTATCCCCCTCCAGGAGGGCGGGATCAGCGCTAACTTTGACCAGGTTGTATTCAATATCTTCGGCGTAGATGGCAAAGGTCACCTGAAATACCTCTAGAAAGTTGATCACCCACTGACACTGTTGACGGGGGAATCGTTCGTAATAGCGCAGGAGGTCAGCAATTCTCACCTCTAGGTAGGGGTGGGACTGCCGAGAAATCAATACTAGCTTTAGTAGTAGAATCGCCAGGGTAAGGGCATTCCCCTGGGAAAGCACCAGAGAAAAAAGCGGTGAGGGTTCTTCTCGGTTCTCGGTCATTAGGTAATCGATGACGCGGTTGCTGGTGCGCAACCGCAGGGAACTATCCACCGGGTGATCGTCAAATTCGCTGTAAAGGTCAGCTAACCTGGCCGTTAACTGGTCGTATAGCTGCTTGGCAATCGGGTTACTGCTAACGGTGTAAAGCAAGTACCGAGGCAAGCTCGCCTTAAAGCTGGCATAGGTGGTGGCTTGGGTCTGCTCTAGGAACAACCGGGCCAAATTGCGATAGCTGTATTCACCGCGCTTAGCTACAATTGCCTTGATCAGCTGCAGGGCGTTGTCGCCTAAATCAGTGGGATTGTGGGCGGCGCGATCGCTCTGGCTAGCCTGGCCATAGGCGGTGTACAGCGCCAGATCAAACTTATACTGAGATTTTAACCGCTGGGACAGGGCACGGGCCGCCTGTCGTTGTTCCAGCGGGTTTGACTCATCAATGTATTGGGGAGCCAACAGGTAAGACGTATAGCGAGAGACCCACCCCCCAGGACGGTTGATCGTGCGATCTTCCGCCAACCGAGCTGCAAACAGCCGCAACTCTTGGAAATCTTGACTATCAACAAAATTATTCAGCCAAACCCGCAACCGCTTTAGGGTAGGAGACAGGGTGGACCGCTGCAAAAGCGGATCCTCGAACAAATCAACCAGGCGCTGAATATAGTCAAAATGACGGGCTAGCTCCCAGTTGTTAATCAGAATGTAGCAACAGCGTTTGATCGTGTAGCGAAACTCAGTTTCATCGTTGGCAAACAAAATGACATGCAGGGCCGGCAGTGTTTGAGAACTGACGGAGTCATTGTGTTGAATAAAGAGATGCCGAAACTCGTCCAACACATCTTCTGGGGGCCAAAACTTAACGATTTCCAGCAAAAAGTCGTAAATTATCTGCTGAGCCTGATACAGGGTTAGCCCAGCTTGAAACGTTGGTTCACTCGATTCCATTGAACGCTGATGAGTAAGCACAGTTTTCATAGATATCAGTCTGTAGATATCGACAGGACAACCCGGTGGATAGCAAGGCTCTAAGCTGTCAAGTCAGCTTAGGATGGATGTCCATCGACACGAGTATCCATGACATAGACGTTGCCCCTGACCAGCGTCCTTGGTTGGATCACTAGCCTGGATGTCGTCGTCGCCGGAGCATGCTAAATTAGGCCATCGACAATACCTAAACCTCAACCACATGACGTGGTGAAGCAGCCTACTTTAAATATTTCCGTGACGCTTTCCCCAACCTCAGTAAGCACAAGAATCACTTGTGCTATTTTACACAGGTTATCTGGTATTAAACGGAAAGTAGTTGTTTTTGCTGATGCTCGATAACTTACGAACTACGACTTACGAACTACGACTGCATGCCCTCAAAAGGCTTTAGACATCGCGGCTCCATCTCACTGTCTAGACCCAGGTGCAGGACAAGCGAGAACTCAAGACAAGATAGGGCAGCGTGGATAGCCCTAGCCTGACAGAGAGTATTAAAATCTACAGGGACATAGCCAAAAGTTTACTACAGTCCAACAATTAACACACGATTTACTGCTTAACACCATCAGCTCCCACGGGTAAGCCATACAGAGGTAAGCCATACAGATCGGAGGAATAACCACAACAGCTGGACTGGTGCGCTTGGAACCGATGGCAGAAAACTATGGGGGCGGAGGGACTTGAACCCTCACGACCGTTAAGGTCAACGGATTTTAAGTCCGTAGCGTCTACCATTCCGCCACGCCCCCCCACTACCGCTCCCCCAGGGATTACAGTAGGTAGAATATCATTCCACCACCAACTGGGGGCGATTGCAACCATTTCATCTACTTCCTGACTGATCTTGGGGCCAGTACACGGCGGCATCAGGCCGCGGCAGGAAAATAGGCTCCCTGATGATGAGCGTAGCCCTATGGTTGACACCCAACACCCGACACCCAACACCCAGGGTGGTCATCTTTTGCCAACCGAGCCCCCACCTTCCCCGAGGAAATCCTTTAGAATCGCAACAGCGCTTTACAATAAAGCCATGGCTGTATTCACTGATCAACCCTATGGCACTATCTAACCTGGCAATTTCCACAGACGTTCTACTGACTGGGGCTGTTTACCTGGGCTTGGCCGGGGTTTACCTCGTGGTTATTCCCTTAGCGTTGCTGCTGTACCTGAAGGGACGTTGGTATACGGCTGGTTCAATAGAACGGACTCTGCTCTATGGGCTAGTATTTGCGTTCTTCCCAGGCATGCTGTTGTTTAGCCCCTTCTTAAATTTTCGTCCCCAAATGCGCAACGTCGACTGATCAGTGCCTTAGCACGGCAGCCCGTTCATCACACATAGGGAAAGCCAGTCGTGAGACGAATTGACATTATTGGTATTGGCATCGGTATCTTCCTGGCTGGGGGAGCCTTATTTCTAGGTTTTCGGTTATTGGGGTTAGATGGCCTGTCAGCTGGTATTTGGAGCCAGGTGGTTATGGTGGGAGGGCTGGTGGGCTGGTTACTGACCTACCTATTTAGGGTGGTGACCCACAATATGACCCTCAACCAGCAGTTAGATGACTATGAGACGGCTGTGCTGCAAAAACGCTTAGATGAGCTCAGCCCTGAGGAGTTGGTGGCACTGCAAAAGGATATGGGCACTGACTCCCCTAGCCAATGACCTGCTGTCTGGGAAGGAAGTCTTGGGGCAGCCGTAGACGCAGGGACAGTCTTGGTCTAGAGTGCTGTATTGGACTGATTCAAGGCGGTAGCTATGGCCCAAGTTTCTGAGCGGTTTCACACCCTGAAAAGTCAGGGACTGTGTGCACTAATTCCGTTTATTACCGCTGGAGACCCAGATTTAGACACAACGGCCAAAGCACTGATGGTGCTGGATCGGCATGGGGCTGATTTGATTGAGCTGGGGGTGCCTTATTCTGACCCCCTAGCCGACGGTCCTGTGATTCAGGCGGCAGCAACACGGGCCCTGCAACGGGGCGTCACCCTGGATCAGGTTCTCACGATGGTCAAATCGGTTGCTCCACAGCTTCAGTCTCCCCTAATTTTATTTACTTACTACAACCCGATCTTGAACCGAGGCATCGACACATTTATGGCAGATATTGCCGCCGCTGGTGTAGCTGGACTAGTGGTGCCCGATTTACCGCTGGAAGAGGTAGACGCTGTGCTAGAAGCGGCGGCGGCCCATGCCATCGACGTTACCCTACTGGTGGCCCCCACGTCCCCGATGGCACGCATTCAGGCGATCGCCGACCAAGCCCAAGGGTTTATCTATCTAGTTAGCGTCACAGGGGTAACGGGCATGCGCAGTGAGCTGCAAAGTCGGGTGAAAGACCTGCTGGATACCCTCAAGCAAGCCACCGATAAACCTGTAGGGGTTGGATTTGGGGTCTCTGATCCCGACCAGGCTAAGCAACTGAGGGGCTGGGGAGCTGACGGGGTGATTGTGGGCAGTGC
>SLIY01000227.1 GCA_007135385.1 Leptolyngbyaceae cyanobacterium CSSed165cm_216 | reverse complement strand
TGAGGGTTTTGGAACGGGTATAGGCAATCAGCCGCTCTTTGAGAATGGAATGTCGCCGCCACAGTTCATCATCGGGGATGGCATTCACCTTCGTCCACAGGGCAGGGTCCGCCAGCTTAGTGGACCAATCGACACCCAGGTGTTGGCTGTACAAATCCATAATCAACGGGGCCGTCCAGGTACGGGCATGGACCCCATTGGTGATGGCTTTAATTGGCCCTTGCCCCGCCTCAGGGTTGGGGTAAATGCCTTGCCACATCTCTCGACAAATATCTCCATGGCGTTGGCTGACCCCATTGCTGCGCCCAGTTAACCGCAGGGCCAACACCGTCATTGAAAAGAAGTCCCACGGATCCTCAGGTCGACGATGTCCCAGACTCAAAAACTCGTCTCGGGAGAGGCCCAGGCGCGGCCAGTAGTCGCCAAAGAATGACTCAATCAGATCTACCGAAAACACATTACTGACCGCCGATACCGGGGAGTGGGTGGTAAATACCCCCCGCTGGCGGACCCGCTCGGTCACCGCCCCAAACCCGTCCCCACTGTGCAGCATCTCTAAATGGGCCACCTCCAGCAGGGCAAAAGCGCCATGGCTGTCGTTGAGGTGATACAGCATAGGGTCAATATCTAGAGAATGGAGCATGCGGACGCCACCAATCCCCAATAGGAGTTCTTGGGCAATGCGGGTTTCCTGATTGCCGCCATACAGATGTCCCGTCAGCCAGCGATCCACCGGATCGTTGTCACTACGATTGGTATCCATCAGGTAGAGCTCGACGCGACCCACCTGAATTTTCCACACCTGCACCCGCACAATCCGCTGGCGAATAGTGACTTTGACCGTCACGGGCTGGCCAAACTCGTCCCGCACCAGCTCTAGGGGCATATGATCAAAGGGACTATCGACGTAGTAATCCTCTTGCCAACCGCTGCGATTTAGCCGCTGATGAAAATATCCTTGGCGGTATAGCAACCCTACCCCCACCAAGGGCACCCCTAAATCTGACGCTGACTTTAAATAGTCGCCCGCCAGCACCCCCAGCCCCCCGGCATAGACCGGCAGCGATTCATGCAGGCCAAACTCAATCGAAAAGTAAGCAATGGGGCGATCGTAGTTCAGTTCTGGCGCCGTCCGCCCAGCCCAGGTGTCATAGTCGGCCATGTAGGCATCAAACTGCTGAGCCAGTTGGAGTAAGCGGTTTAAGTAGTGGGGGTCTTCAGCCACTTGCCACAACCGCTCGTCAGGCACAGATTCTAATAGAGCGACCGGGTTATAACCACAGGACTGCCACAAGGCTGGGTCAATTGTACTAAAGAGTGATACCCGATCTTCTGTCCAACTCCACCAATAGTTATAGGCTAGGTCCGCCAGACGCACGAGGGGGGTGGGGAGTTTAGCCTTGAGACGCGACACAGAGTTCATGGGCGAAGATTACAACTGACACAGCGGCACCCAGCCCCAGGTAAAGTCATCCCCTAATCTAAGCAGAGTTAAGGATCCCCCGATGGCCAGAGTCTTATCATTGCATTGTGGACGATCTATTGGCAGCGCATAGAGCCACATTTCTAGTATTTTCACTAATTTGTCTGTCTTTGCAAACCTAAACCCAGCGGTGATTGCGTGGGAGCGTTTCGCATTGAGGGGCTGCCAGGATAAATTCCGGACTGGGGTGCTATTTTTGCAGCCAAACAGCCCATAATGAGGGCTGTGAACTGAAGGACCGTGACACCCTATGCCAAGAACACCCAGTGAGTATATTATTCATATGCTGTTTGATGGGGGCCACCGGGAAGAGGTGCGCTTTTCTTCAATCCAGGATTTTCAAAAGTGGTACAGCAGTGAACTGATGCCCAAGGCCAACTCCGAAGAATTTATTACGGTACCGTTACCCAAGATCAACCCCGACGAGTATATGGTGATTCGACCCTCCCGGTTGGCGGCGATTCGGGTTGAACCAGTCTTTAGCTCTAGTGTTGAACGGTTTTAATGGGTTTGAAACGATCATCTCGCCTCTTAATTAGGCTGGCGTTAGTCAGTTTGGCGGCTGTCGCTACGCTGGGCTGGGGGGGCCGCGAGCCGGATATGCCTTCCCTGGCGGCGATCGCCTCTGGTACAGAAGTCTCTGGTACAGAAGCTTCTGTACCAGAGTACCCCGACCAACCAACCCAGCCCCCCCCTTTACGGCCGGTGGCTGCCGCCGAGGCCCAGCTATTTTGGCCGTCGGTGGAACTACCCGGCGATCGCAATCCTTTGCTGCGAGCCATCGATTATAGCCTTCACTACCTGGCCAGCTCCAAAGCTGCAGCTGACTACCAAGATTATGGGGTACCGGGCATCAGCCGCGATCGCGTCTGGCGGAGTTTACAACGGCTGCGTCAGCTGGTGCAGACGAGCCCTAGCAGTGCTGCGTTTCGCGAAACTCTGGCCCAAGGCTTTGTACTGTACCAATCCATCGGCCACGACGGCCAGGGAACCGTAGCTTACACTGGCTACTTTGAACCCTACTATGCCGCCAGTGCCGTTCCCACCCCCCAATACCGTTACCCTCTGTACCGCCGCCCATCCGATTTAGACCGCTGGACCTCACCCCACCCCACCCGCCAGGATCTAGAAGGAAGCGATGGGTTACAGGGCAGCCAGGGTCCCCTGGCTGGTCTCGAATTGGTGTGGCTGGCCAACCGCCTGGAGGCCTTTTTAGTTCAGGTGCAGGGGTCCGCCAAACTGGAACTTACCGATGGCCGGGTGATGTCCGTGGGCTATGCCGGGCGCACCGACTACCCCTACACCAGCATTGGTCGGGCCCTAGTAGAGGACGGCAAACTTGCCCCAGATCAATTGTCGCTCCCCAACTTGATTGCTCACTTCGACGCCCATCCTCAGGATTTAGACCGGTACTTGCCCCAAAACCAACGGTTTATTTTCTTTCGGCAAACCAGTGGTGGCCCACCCACAGGCAGTCTAAACGTGCCCGTTACCGCCGGTTACTCCATTGCCACTGACAAATCCCTGATGCCCCCGGGGGCCATGGCCTTGATCCAGTTTCCCCTACCCCAACCCACCCCTGAGGGAGAGTGGACCTATACAGACACCACCCGTCTGGTGCTCGACCAAGATACGGGGGGTGCCATTCTGGGGCCGGGCCGGGTCGATGTCTTTATCGGCTCTGGACCTGAGGCCGGGGATCTAGCCGGCCGCATCAACCATCCCGGACGCTTGTTTTACCTGCTGCTGCGCCCTTAATTCAAGACCTTAAAGGGCTCTAGGCCGGGTGTTATCCTAAACAGATGGATACTTCCTTCGCGCTGACTCTGCAAATTGTGATCACAGTGCTGGCCGGGGTCACCGCCCAGGTGATTGGAGAGTACGCCAAAGTACCCAGCATTATTTTTCTGCTGATATTTGGCATCGGTCTGGGACCCGATGGCCTAGGGCTGCTGCACCCCCAAGCGTTGGGGGTAGGGTTAGAGGTGATTGTGGCCCTGAGCGTGGCCCTGATTTTGTTTGAAGGGGGCCTGAGTCTAGAACTGAGTGAACTAGGGCGGGTTTCCACCAGCTTACAAAATCTGGTTACCGTTGGCGTTTTCATTACCCTGTTGGGCGGGGGGTTAGCAGCCCACTGGCTGGGGGAATTTCCCTGGCCCCTAGCGTTTCTCTACGCCTCCCTGGTGGTCGTCACCGGCCCGACGGTGATTAACCCCCTACTGCGACAGGTGAAAGTCGACCGCAAGGTGGCCACCTTGTTGGAAGGGGAAGGGGTGCTGATCGACCCCATTGGCGCCATCCTAGCGGTGGTAGTGCTGGATATTATCCTCAACGGCGACACCGGCCCTGGGGTTATTATTGGTGGGCTGATTGTGCGTCTGGGCATTGGTACTCTGATTGGTGTGCTTGGGGGCGGTGTGATTGGTCTGTTTCTGAAGCGGGCCAGCTTTTTAAGTGAGGATTTGAGAAATTTATTTGTGCTGGCGGGCCTGTGGGGCCTGTTTGGCCTGGCTCAGCTGATTCGCAGTGAGTCAGGGTTGATGGCTACCGTGGTGGCAGGCATGGTGGTGCGATGGTTGTCGGTACCGGACGAGCGCATGCTACGACGGTTTAAGGGGCAGTTAACGGTGCTGGCGGTATCGGTGCTGTTTATTCTGCTGGCGGCCGATTTGTCCATTGCCAGTGTGTTTGCCCTAGGGCGGGGGGCCGTATTCACGGTCTTGATTTTGATGCTGGTGGTGCGACCCCTCAACGTTTGGATCTGCACCGAATCCAGCGATCTCAACTGGCGACAAAAAATCTTCCTGGGCTGGGTGGCTCCCCGGGGGATTGTGTCCGCCTCGGTGGCATCCCTATTTGCTATCCTATTGACCGATCGCGGCATCAGCGGTGGTGACGCCATCAAAGCCCTAGTGTTTCTGACTATTATTATGACGGTGCTGGTGCAGGGGCTCAGTGCTGGGCTGATGGCCCGCTGGCTCGGCATTGCCAAAGCCGATGCGGTAGGGGCTGTGATTGTTGGCTGCAATCCTTTGAGCTTGTTAATCGCCCGGCTGATGAAGGAAGCTGGGCAGCCGGTGGTGATGATTGACACCAACGAAGCGGCCTGTGAAGCCGCTGAGCGGGAAGGAATTCAGGTGCTGGTCAGCAGCGCCCTGGACAAAGACGCCTTAGAAACCGCCGGGCTTGGCCAAGCGGGCACATTTCTGGCCATGACTAAAAACGGGGAAGTCAACGCTGTGGTCACCCAGCGGGCGATTGAAGAGTTTCACCCCCCTCGGGTCCTGGCGGTACTGCCTAAGGAAAAGGAGGTGGGGGATGTGCCAAACCAGGGCAAGCTGAAGGAGGCCAGTACCCCCAAGCTATCTCTGAAAAAGTGGAACACTTACTTGGAAGATGGGGAAGTACGATTGGGGGAAACCTGGCTGCGGCATACCGATAGGGAACTGCAACAGGCTCACCTGGCGGCCCTGGTCCGCAGTGGCGAAATGGTGCCGATCTTGGTGGAGCGGGACGGAATTTTGCGGGTCGCTATCGGGAATGATGAGTGGCAGGTGGGCGATCGCATTTTATACCTGCTTCACGATGCCAAACCTAAGCTCTTGAAACGTCTCTCTGGAGGGAACCAATCCCCACGGCTGACCATCGAAACCTTACCCACCGTAGAAGCGGTACCCCTATCGCCGATTAAGACCGGTCCTGAGGCAGAACCGGCTATAGCTAATGCCCGGAATCAAAATGGCGATGGTCAAAGACTGGCTCCTCAAGGCGATCGTCCCAGCCCGCGTAACCCCCCACCTAACCCTCAGGTGCTACCCGACCCTAAAGCCCCACCAGAGACCTAAGAGGATCAGCTCTGCCCCTCTGTTCCAGTCATTCCCTCTACCACATCACGCTTAAAGTTTTCCAAAAGCAGCTACGATTGACGCCAAATTCGCTAGGGTAGGACAGGAACTTACAATACCTAAGTCAAGTCGGGAGGATAGATAACAGGATGGGGGGCTTTAGGACATGAAATCGCTCATGAGCAATCAGTTAATCGGCCGCATGTCAGGCACCCTGCGTCAACCCCAATGGATTGCGGTGATTGCCTCGGTAGGGTTTCATGGCGCCCTATTCGCGGTGGGGCCATCGTTCTCCAGTCTGAATATGGCCGCGTTGGGGGGCAATGCACCCCAGCTGGAAGAGCGGCGGGTACCCCTAATCGAACTCACGGCAGAAGAACAGAGCCGTCTACCAGACTTTTCTAGCCCGTCCTACTCCCTGTTCCCAGGGGATGATGATGATTTGTTGAGCTTATTTTCTGCCGAAGGCAGTAGTCAGCCCCTTAATCCCGGCTCTCCCTTTGGCGGGGTGCCAGATTTACCGTCCACGAGTCCCCCCTCAGCCACCACTATTCCCCCCATATCCTCCACCCCCTGGCGTTCGTCCATCAACTTGCCAGCCCAGCGATCGCCATTACCATCAGTGCTAACTAATCCAGGGGCCACTGCCGCCCGTCCTACGCCGCCTGCGGCAACACCCGAGCCGGAGCGTTCCGGGGTCAACGGTGCTGCAGGGATGGCTGAAAATCAAGGCGATCGCCCCGAAGCTCGACAACCAGGGGCCGCAGATCTGGAGTTAGGCTCGAGAAATGGGGCTAATGGTGCTGCTTCTGCGCCTTTGAATCCCGAAACGGCAGAATCTCCAACGGCTGAGACAAACAACCGCCTGGCTCGGGTTGAGCATAGCCGTGAGTTGACCTCCGCTGAGGATACTGAAACCGCCAAGCAAGACTGGATAGAAGAGCTCACGGCCCGTCTAGGGGAGGACATGCCTCAGGCTGAAGCACCTATTACCATAGACATTCCCTATACTCAGCGGATTTGTTTGTCTCCAGAACCGACTCAGGGCTTGCTGGGTATGGCGATCGTGCCCACAGATTCAGGAGATTCCCTGGAGTTATCAACCACCCTGTTGAAAAGTACAGGCTATCCGTTTCTGAACCAAGCGGCCCTGCAAGCCCTGCAAGATCTGGCCAACTCTGATGACGCCAGCGCCCTAGAACCTGGGGTGCTGTACCAGGTGCAGGTGAATGTGGGCTATGACAGTGAAACCTGTGTGAGCAGCGAATCCCTGCTGAAGTCGCGCACCGCCGCCCAAGAGGACCGTGAGTCGGCTGAAGAGTGAGCGGCCATAGCTATGCGACAATGGGGCTCATTAACCCTTGTTTAGGTTGGGCGGTACGCTATTACCAGCATCGCCAACCGAAGCAACCATCGAACAGCAATTGAGAGATATATCTATGCGTTCTGACTTGCAACGGGCCTTTGAAACCCACTCTGCCCTCAAAATTATTAGCGGTTTGACCAACACCGATGCCCAACGGGTAGCTGCGGTGGTCAAAGCGGCGGATCAAGGCGGCGCCACCCTGGTGGATATTGCCGCTGATGCCGATCTGGTCCGTCTTGCCAAAGCCGAAACCGCTCTACCTGTCTGTGTATCAGCCGTAGAGCCAGAGGCGTTCTTAGCCCCCGTCGCCGCCGGGGCCGATCTGATTGAAATCGGCAACTTTGACGCCTTCTATGCCCAGGGCCGTCGGTTTGAAGCTCCCGAAGTGCTAGCCCTGACCCGCCGCACCCGCCAGCTGTTGCCCTCAGTCATACTATCGGTGACCGTTCCCCACATTTTGGCGTTGGACGAACAAGTTACCCTGGCTGAAGCGTTGGTGGCCGCTGGCGCCGACATCATTCAAACTGAAGGCGGCACCTCCAGTCAGCCTACCCATGGTGGCACCCTGGGCTTAATTGAGAAAGCAGCCCCCACCCTAGCTGCCGCCTACGAAATTTCCCGAGCGGTCTCTGTACCAGTGTTGTGTGCCTCTGGCCTATCTGATGTGACGGCTCCCATGGCGATCGCCGCCGGGGCCGCTGGGGTTGGTGTGGGCTCTGCCGTCAACAAGCTGGACAACCCCCTGGCCATGGTGGCAGTGGTACGTAAGCTGGCGGAAAGCCTCAAGG
>SLIY01000364.1 GCA_007135385.1 Leptolyngbyaceae cyanobacterium CSSed165cm_216 | reverse complement strand
TTACGTGGGATAACGCTGGCTGAGGTGATCCAATTCCGCTACTTCTGCCCTTGATAAGGGCGGCAACGGTCGCTGCCATTCAGCAAAAAACTCTGGATCTTCCGTGCGATGTAGCCCGAGTTGCTGATCAATATCGTTGTAGGTGAGCAGGGTATCGGTAATGGCAGCAATCGTCATGTAGCAGCCTCATTAGACAAGTACTCTGAGGCATAAGTCGGCCCACCATTCCTGATACCTGACACCTCGCACCTGACACCCTCAGCAACGGTGGTCACATTTCTGCCAGGCCGTACTAGTGAAAATAAGAGGCCCCGTTCACATCAAAGGTAGCCCCGGTGGCGTGGGGGGCTAGACCAGCGACCAAAAAGGCCACCAGGTTAGCAATGTCCTGGGGGTCAGCGGCGGCCCCCATGGGAATATCCCCCGTGACGTAGTCGGCTCCTCGCTCGACCATCACCTGGGCAATGCGATCCGTATGGACGAACCCTGGTGCGATCGCATAGGCCCGCACCCCATCCTGGGCAAACCCCCGAGCAATAGTACGGGTAAGACTAATCACCCCGCCCTTGGACGCGGCATAGGCCATAAACTCGGGGCCATCCCCCCGAAAGGCCGCCCGGCTGGCCAGGTTGACGATGGTACCGCCAGATTGAGCTTGAAAGTGAGCGATCGCCTCTCGGCACAAATCTGCCACTGCAATCAGGTTGACCTGCAGGGTCTGCTGCCACGCCATAGACCAGCTATCCCAGTCGGCGTTCACCGGGGCAGCGGGCATGGTGGCCGCATTGTTGACCACCGCTGTGATCTCCCCCCGCCAGGCCAAAGCCCGTTGCCACAGGGCCGGAGCAACCCCTGGCACCCCTAAATTGGCTTGGAGACAGTACACCCGATCGCCCCCCAGGTCAGTGGCGATCGCCTCGGCTTCGGCCTTGCCCTGGTCATAGTGCAGAATCACGGCAGCCCCAACCTGGTGGAGGGTACGGGCGATCGCCTCGCCAATCCCCCGAGACGCCCCCGTGACCAAGACAGTGCTGTTTTCGAGGTTGATCATGATAGTTAGGCGCAGGATTTGCTATAAACTGCATTCAAGCTTAGCTTTGGCGCTTGGTTGGGGGCCAGCAACAAGTCCAAGCTGACCTTAATCTAGCTCTGTATTTCCATTCACCCTATGGCTATTGCTGTTGACTTTGGCACCAGTAACACTGCGGTGGCCCGCTGGAACCCCGTTTCTCAGCAACCGGAAACCCTTTCCCTGCCTGGCTTAAGTCAGATATTAGGCAATGACCCGCCGCTGGTGCCCAGTCTGGTCTATGTGCAGCGCCCCGGTGAGGTGATAGTGGGTCAGCAGGTGCGCGATCGTGGCCTAGACATTGGCACGGATCCCCGTTTTTTTCGCAATGTCAAACGCGGGATTGGCACCCCATTGCAGGGATTTCTGCCCGAGCTTGATGGACAAACCCTATCCTTTGAGCAGGTGGGGCAGTGGTTTTTGCAAGCGGTGCTAGATCAGGTCAAAGCCACAGCCGATGACAACAGCCTGGTATTGACCGTACCGGTGGACAGCTTTGAGGCCTACCGCCTGTGGTTAGGGAATCTGGCAGAATCCTTGCAATTCAGCCAGGTGCGGATGATCGACGAGCCCACCGCCGCCGCCCTCGGCTATGGCTTAACGGACGAGCGGACCTTGCTGGTGCTCGACTTTGGCGGCGGCACCCTAGACTGGTCCCTGGTACAGTTGGCTGCTCCGGCCCAGCAGCGCCCCACGGGGTTTATTCTCAAATGGGGCCGCAAAGCCATGGCCCAAAATACGGCCCAGCGACCCAACACCGCTCGAGTGCTGGGCAAAGCCGGGGAGAACCTGGGCGGGGCTGACATCGATCACTGGCTGGTGGACTATTTTCAGCAGCAGCAGGGGCTAGCGGACGGCCCCGTGGTACAGCGTTTAGCCGAGCGGCTGAAGATTCAGCTCTCCCAAACCACGACAGCCACAGAGGTTTACTTTAACGATGAGACCCTGGAAACCTACGAACTGACCCTATCCCGAGAGCAGTTTGAGCAGATTCTTAGCCAGCACCAGTTTTTCGACCGGCTAGAGGCTGGCCTAGCCCAGGTATTGCAGCAGGGACGGCGGCAAGGGGTGGCCCCAGAAGACATTGATGCCGTGCTGCTGGTGGGGGGCACCGCTCAAATTCCGGCGGTGCAACGCTGGGTGCAAACTCAGTTCCCGCTGGAAAAAATCAGGGGCGATCGCCCCTTTGAGGCCGTGGTCCAAGGAGCCTTGCAGCTGGAACAGGGTCTAGAGCTGCAAGATTTTTTGTACCACAGCTATGGCATTCGCTACTGGGACCGTCGCAATAACAGCCACGGCTGGCATCCCATTATTAACCAGGGGCAGCCCTACCCCATGCCCCAACCGGTGGAAATCACCCTGGGGGCGTCCGTCGACAAACAACCCAGCATCGAGCTGATTGTGGGGGAGTTAGGCGAAGCCAGTACCCAAACCGAGGTTTACTTTGAGGCGGGTCGCCTGGTAACCCGACAACTGGGGGAAGGGGGGCGCACGGTTAAACCTCTCAACGACCGGCAGGGAGCCCGCACCATTGCCCAACTGAATCCGCCCGGATTCCCCGGCACCGATCGGGTGCGGGTGCTGTTTCAGGTGGACCGCGATCGGCAGCTGCGGATCACGGTTGAGGATATCCTGACCGGGGAAACGCTGCTCACCAATCAAGTCGTGGTGAAGCTGAGTTGAGCGCCGATCGCAGGTATTCTCGCCGCATACGGGTAATCGCGTCAATCGAGATCCCTTTGGGGCAGACCGCCTGACATTCCCCATGGTTAGAGCAATCGCCAAAACCTTCAGCGGTCATCTGTTCTGTCATCGCTAGCACCCGTCCCTGACGTTCAGGGTGGCCCTGGGGCAATAGGGCTAGATGGGTAATTTTTGCCCCCGTAAACAACGAGGCCGAGGCATTGGGACAAGCGGCTACACAGGCCCCACACCCAATACAGGCGGCATAGTCAAAGGCGGCTTCCGCCTCGGTTTTGGCGACGGGCAGAGCATTCGCCTCCGGGGCAGCCCCAGTTTTGACCGAAATGTACCCCCCCGCCATCATGATCCGGTCAAAGGCGGTGCGATCAACCACCAAATCTTTAATCACCCCAAAGGGCTTAGCTCGCCAGGGCTCTACGGTAATGTCATCGCCATCTTTAAAGTGACGCAGGTAGAGTTGGCAGGTGGCCGTTTGGGGTTGGCCCCCGTGGGCTTTGCCATTAATCATCATCCCGCAAGAGCCGCAAATCCCTTCACGGCAGTCATGATCAAACTCAATCGGACTGGACCCAGCCTGGATCAGCTGTTCGTTGAGCACATCGAGCAACTCTAAAAATGACATATCGGGATGGGCGTTAGCCACGGTGTAGTGCTCGAACTGGCCAGGCTCGGTAGGGGTAGCCTGCCGCCAAACATTCAGGTGTAGTTTCATCACTGCCAAACTCTACTGAGTAAACCCTTTATTTAGTGTAAAGGCACAAATTCGCAAGGTGTGAGTTGGGCTACTGCCAATTCAAAAGGTATGGGCTATTATGGCATCAAATGTTTTGGCTGAGATCCATGGAGGTAGTGCATTTGCCTATGCTCTTTAGCTTGTCCAGCATTTGACTTGTCAGCATTTCGGTTCGGAGAGACTCGTGACTATTTACATTGGCAATTTGTCCTTTCAGGCCTCTGAGGACGATATCAGAGATGTCTTTGCCGAATATGGTGAAGTCACCCGCATTAGTTTGCCCATCGACAGAGAAACCGGCCGCAAGCGTGGGTTTGCCTTTGTCGACATGGCCGACGAAACAAAGGAAGATCAGGCCATCTCTGAACTGGATGGAGCTGAGTGGCTAGGGCGAGAGTTGCGGGTTAATAAGGCCCGTCCTCGCACCGATAATGGGGGCGATGGTGGACGGCCCAACCGCAACAATCGGTTTTCCCACAACCCCCTTTAGAGTGTTCCAGCTAAATACTTATCCGGAGCCTCGCCGCGACCGGCCCAACTGACCGAGTTCGCGTCATGGAAAGGGATGTTTTTTTAGTTGGAATTCCCTTAGGGCATCAGCGCCCCTTGATTTCGCCCCTGGCCCCTTACTTTGGCCTCTGGGTAAAGCAAGTCAGGCTTGACCTATGGGCCAAGCACAGGTTGTTCTGGTTATATTCTAGTGGCATAGGCGTTGAAGTAACGCCTATGCTTTGTTGCTTAGGGCTCTAGCGAACCATGGCGCGATGGCAGTGGTTGGGGTTAGCGGTCGGGTTAGGGCTGGTCTTGGGGGCTACCCTGGTGGTGGTCGATGCGGCTATCCGGTTTTACCATACCCTGGCGTTGGCATCGCCACTGCTGGCCAACCTGGTGTTGGGACTGGGCATCGCGATCGCCCTGGGGGTACTGGCCGTCATCCTCTATTATGGCTGGCTATTTCTGCGTCCCCGTCGCCGCAAGTCGCCCCCCCTTGCCCCCCGCCACCCCGCCCAGGCGGCAAGTCACAACCTGGAGGCAATCCAGCGGCAGGTGGACTACATCCAAGACCAAGTGGCCCGTCAGGCCCTGCTAGAAAAGTCTCAGGCCCTCCAAGCGGCCATGGATCAGGGTGACCTGACTATCGCCGTGTTTGGGGTTGGGTCGGCAGGAAAAACCTCCCTGGTTAATGCCCTAGTCGGGGAGCCTGTGGGGGGCGTAGGCGCACCGATGGGGACGACTCAAACCCGGCAGAACTATGCCTGGGAACTGCCCCATCTGCCCCGGCGCTTAGTCTTGATCGATACCCCTGGGCTGTCTGAAGCCGGGGTCGCTGGAACCCTGCGAGAGCAAGCCGCCCGGGAGATTGCGGCTGAAGCCGATTTAATTTTGTTTGTGATTGACGATGACCTGCGCCAGGCGGAATATGCCGTGTTAATGCCCCTCCTGGCCATGGGGAAACGGGCTGTCTTAGTGCTGAACAAAGCCGACCGCTACCCCGAACCCGATGTCGAGCGACTGCTGGCCCAGGTGCGATCGCGGGTGGTTCCCCCTTTAACGGACGACGACGTCCTTGCCATTGCAGCCGCCCCTCAGCCCTTGCCCAAAGAAGGCGGTGGCTGGGTGCAGATGCAGCCCAACCTGGCCCCACTGCTGGCTCGACTGGCAGATATTCTGCGCCAGGAGGGGGATACCCTGGTGGCCGATAATATTTTGCTGCAAACCCAGCAATTAGGTGATCAGGCCCGCCGACTGATTGATGCCCAGCGTCAAGCCCAGGCGGATGCGATCATCGATCGCTACCAGTGGATTGGGGCAGGGGCGATCGCCGCCACCCCCCTACCGGGGCTAGATTTTCTGGCCACGGCAGCCGTGAATGCTCAAATGGTGGTGGAACTCGGTCGGGTCTACGGTTGTGAGGTCAGTCTGGAGGAAGGCAAGGCCCTGGCCATTTCCCTGACTAAAACCTTAGGGGGTCTGGGGCTGGTGAAAGGATCAGTGGATTTGCTGGCCCTGGGCTTGCAAACTAACCTGGCTACGGTGCTAGCCGGGCGAGCCCTGAAAGGGGTCAGCGGTGCCTACCTGACCCGAGTGGCCGGCAAGAGTTTTGTGGAGTACTTTCGCCATAATCAAGACTGGGGAGATGGCGGCATGGGTGCCGTGGTCACCGAACAGTTTCGCCTGAACCAGCGGGATGCGGCGATGAAGGCGTTTGTGCAGGAGGCGATCGCCAAGGTGATCCCCCACCTACCAACCGAGACTTGAGCGCTGAGATGGATCTACCCCAGCTGCTTCACTCGCTCCTTGGCCTCCTGGCGCAGTTGGCGGGCAATGCGGTATAGCTCTTGGCCGGTGTGCAGGTAGCTTTCTTCGTAGCTAAAGGTGAACCGCTCGATTTCGTCGATGCCATCTTCCAGCTGGCTGAGGCAGTGGTAAATATCGGCAGCCACCCCAGCGGTGTTGGCTGGATTGGCCATGGACTGAAACTTAGTCTGGGCCTGTTCTAACCAAATGCGGCACTGGTCTAAATAGGCCTGAAACGCCTCCATCAGCTCATCGTCAAAGGGATCTGCCGATAGCTTGCGAATTTCCCCCTTCAGGGGCGACATAATTTTAGCCACCAGTCGATCCACCGGGGCATACACCAATTTTAGCCAGGCATCCACCTGCACCTCTGAAGACTGGGTGGCCTGGCGCTGACGGCGATACAAGTTCTGCAGGTCGGCGGTGCGCTGGCCCCGCTGGGTGGCACTAGCGTTAGGGTCAGTACTGACGATGCCCTGACGCTGCTGATCATAGTGCGATCGCCGGGACGGGTCGCCAATCACCTCATAAGCGATATTGATACGGGCAATTTGCTCGTGGGAGGCCGCGTCGGTTTGGCGATCGGGGTGAAACTGCTTGGCCAGTCGCCGGTAGGCGCGCTTGATTTCGGCCTGGGTGGCGGTTTCAGTCACCTCAAGAATTTGATAGTGGGTCTCCTGGGCCATGGTGTGATGGTAATGGACTAGATGGGCGACGCATGTCAGTCTAACGCCGTTTGGGGGCAGCGGCAGCCAAAGCCATGTACTGCCCATGAATGCTGACGGCATAGGGCACTAGATAAGTTAGCCCGGCGGAAATCCAGCGATCGTGGCTCATGGTGCCTGTACGAATGGCCCGGCCGTGGTTGAGCACCAATAACACGGTGCCAACTACCAGGGCTACCTTAGCGGCCTTAGTCGCTAACTGGGGGGTTACCAAGGCCAAGCCATAGCCTTTGATTGCTTTCATCCTGCCGTCATATCCTAGATTGTCGGGGGTGAAGGGATTGTTTTCATCTCTTCACCCCCCTACTAGAATAAGCAGTAAACCCTGTTATGGCGATTCCCAATTGAGTGAGGTCCGCCTTGGCTGAGTTCTGAATCCCCCCAGCTTGTCGCTGTTACCGATTAGGGGGTGCTCGCAGTTTTATAGACTAGTGGCCTAATACCCTTAGCCCTAAGACTAGTCCGCCTGCTCAACCAAGCCCAGGTAAACGACTATGGCGTCTCACCTAGAGAATCGCACACAATTAATTGACAGTCAAAAAAACGGAAGCGGTGGGATTTGAACCCACGAGGGAAGGTTTACTCCCCTACCTCCTTAGCAGGGAGGCGCTTTCGACCACTCAGCCACGCTTCCAAGGAGTAATCTTTGGTTAGTGTAGCAGAGACTTGAACCGATAGACTACTGTTTTACCAGGTTTGATTGACATCACTGGCGGTATCCCAGACAGCGTCAGTCTGCACTGATTTTGGTAGAATACTGTAAATCAGCCGGGGAATTAGCTCAGTTGGTAGAGCGCTGCGTTCCCGTAGGGTGGCCGAAGGCCAATCGCACCGTTGCGGTGCATCGCATACAAAACAAGGGGAATTAGCTCAGTTGGTAGAGCGCTGCGTTCCCGAAGGGTGGCCGAAGGCCAATCGCACCGTAACGGTGCATCGCATACAAAACAAGGGGAATTAG
>SLIY01000053.1 GCA_007135385.1 Leptolyngbyaceae cyanobacterium CSSed165cm_216 | reverse complement strand
GTGCAGGTACAGAACTCCGCCAGTGTCAAATACTTGCCCAGTCGTCGGGTTTCCATATCCCCACCCCCCCAATCAGCCCTTGTACAGGAACGGTGTGCATATGTCTAGATTGCAACAATTTCTAACCCAAACCCTAAGAAAACTTTGGGAATTGCGATCCCTGCCTCAAGGCTGACTACCGTCTAAGGTAAGCACCTATGAGCTGGCCATGACTGTATCCCTTCCACATCCACCTCCCCCATCGGTCCCTTTGCCTGAGAAGGCTGAGGCCATTCGGGTGATGGGAACTGTTCAGGGGGTCGGGTTTCGACCGATGGTCTATCGGTTAGCCAATGCCCTGGGGTTGCGGGGCACTGTGCTCAACGATGGGCTGGGGGTGCTGATTACCGTGGCCGGCGATCAAGGCAGCCTCGATCAGCTGGTGATGCGGTTGTTGCAGGAGGTGCCGCCCTTAGCCAAAATCACCTGCATTCAGCGGCAGCCCTTAGATCCCAACCGGGTGATCGAGACTGGCTTTACCATCACCGCCAGCGTGGCGACCCCAGCCCGCACCGAAATTGCCCCCGACGCCGCCACCTGTGCCCAGTGCCAGGCGGATATTTTCAATCCCCTCAGCCGTTACTTTCGCTATCCCTTTACCAACTGCACCCACTGTGGCCCCCGCCTCAGCATTATTCAGGCAATTCCCTACGATCGCGCCAATACCTCCATGGCCTGGTTTCCCATGTGCCACTCCTGCCGCCGGGAATACCAGGATGTTAACAACCGTCGCTTCCACGCCCAACCTGTGGCCTGCCCCGTTTGTGGTCCTAAAATCTGGCTGGAACGGGCCGATGGCAAACCCGTACCGCTCAAGTCCATTGCCTTGGGGGATGAGCTAGAGGCCGCCTGTACCCTGCTACAGCGGGGCGAAATTCTAGCCATTAAGGGCCTCGGCGGGGTCCACCTGGCCTGCGATGCCACCAACGAAACCGCCGTCGCCCAACTGCGCCAGCGTAAAGGCCGCTACCACAAGCCCCTGGCCCTGATGGTGCGCAACCTGGCGGTAATCGAACCCTACTGCCAGATCAGCGACCCAGAACGGCAGCTACTGGAAAGCCCCGCCGCCCCAATTGTGCTGCTAAGGAAAAAAGAAGACCAGCCCTCCATACAAGCACATGGCCGTGCCTCCCAACTTACCCCATCCTCCCCATCCCTTCGACTCCGCTCAGGGCAGGCTCCCCATCTCCCCACCTCCCTCGCCCCCTCCCTCGCCCCTGGCCTCCACACCCTGGGGGTGATGCTGCCCTACACGCCGCTGCACCATTTGATCCTGCAGCGCTGCGATCGCCCCATTGTCATGACCAGCGGTAACCGGGTGGACGAACCTCAGTGCATTAGCAATGAGGCGGTGCGATCGCAGTTATCCACCATCGCCACCTATGTCTTGCTGCACAATCGCGACATCGTCAACCGAGTGGATGATTCGGTGGTGCGGGTGACGGCGGGGGTACCCCAGGTACTGCGGCGGGCCCGAGGCTATGCCCCAGCTCCCCTCCAACTGCCGTCAGGGTTTGAGTCGGTGCCGCGCATTTTGGCTATGGGCAGCGAGCTGAAGAACACCTTCTGCCTACTGCGGCCGGGTCAAGCCATTCTCTCCCAACACTTGGGGGATTTGGAACATGCCGCCGCCTATCAGAGCTATGGCCACACCCTGGAGCTTTACCAGCAGTTGTTTCAGTATCAGCCAGAGGCGATCGCCCTGGATCGCCACCCGGAGTACCTCTCGACCAAACTGGGCCATGATCTAGCCCAGAACCAGGCCCTCCCGACCGTCACCGTACAACACCACCATGCCCACATCGCCGCCTGCCTGGCGGATAACGGTGTGCCCCTGACCACCCCTCCGGTGCTAGGCATCGCCCTGGACGGCCTGGGCTACGGTGACCACCAGCAGCTGTGGGGTGGGGAATTCCTACTGGTCGACTACCGCCAGTCCCGCCGTCTGGCCCACCTCAAACCCGTCGCCTTGCTGGGGGGAGAACAAGCCATCCGCCAGCCCTGGCGCAATACCTACGCCCAGCTAATCGCCGCCTTTGGCCCCTGGGAAACCGTCCAGGCCCAGTATGGCGACGTGCCCCTGGTGCAGTGGCTGGCCCAACAGCCCCTCGGCCTGCTCGATCAAATGGTGGCCCAGGGCCTGAATACCCCCCTGGCCTCCTCCATGGGGCGACTGTTCGATGCCGTCGCCGCCGCCCTGGGGCTGTGCCGCGAAACCGCCAGCTACGAAGGCCAGGGGGCCGTAGAACTGGAGGCCATGGCCGCCGCCGGGGCGGACCCGGACGGGGCAGGGTATGGGTTTGGCACTTTGGTCGATGGGGCCGATGGGGCCGCCTGGGTGCTGGATCCTAGCCCCCTGTGGGGGCAGATTCTGGCCGATTTGCGGGCCGAGATCCCGGTAGAAACCATGGCCGCCAAGTTTCATTGGGGATTGGGGGATACGATCGCCACCCTAGCCCACCGCCTAGCCCAGCACCATCACCTCTCTACCGTTGCCCTATCTGGCGGTGTCTGGCAGAATCAACTTTTGACGGAACGGGTCAATCAGCGCTTGACTAACCAGGGGATTACGGTCCTGATTCACCGCCAAGTCCCCGCCAACGACGGTGGCCTCTCCCTAGGCCAAGCCGTCGTCGCCGCCGCCCAATTGATCCCCCCATAATGACGGATATCCCCGGTGTCCCCATTCCTAGCCACAGCAGACACCCAGGCCTACCCTATCCCCATCCCGTTCGGCTGAGCGAAGTCGAAGCCCATCCTCTCCACCTCCCCTACTCCTACCCTGCGGGAAGCCGCTCCACGTCTACACCCCATCACCCCATCACCCCTATGTGCCTCGGTATCCCCGGTCAAATCACCACCATCACCGATCCGATCAATCAACTGGCCACCGTCGATATCGGTGGCGTGCGGCGGGCCGTGAATATCGCCTGCATTGTCGATGACGATCACCCCATCGACACCTGCGTCGGAGAATGGGTACTGGTGCATGTGGGCTTTGCCCTCAACCGCCTGGACCCCGACGAAGCCGCCGCCACCCTGTCTTTGCTAGATCAGATCGCCGCTTTAGGCTAGTACTACCCTATGCCCATGCAATACGTCCACGAATTCCGCGATCCCGCCAAAGCCCAAGGCCTCATCCAGGCGATCGCCGCCTTGGGTGAGCAGATTACCGCCCACCGCCCTGGTCCGATCAAAATCATGGAGGTATGCGGCGGCCATACCCACGCCATCTTTAAGTACGGCCTAGAAACCCTGCTGCCCCCCACGGTGGAGTTGGTCCATGGGCCGGGCTGTCCGGTGTGCATTATGCCGAAGGGACGACTGGATGATGCGATCGCGATCGCCCAGCAGCCCAATGTCATCTTCACCACCTTTGGCGATGCCATGCGGGTGCCGGGGTCGCACCTAAATTTGCTGCAAGCCAAAGCCCAGGGGGCCGACATTCGCATGGTGTATTCGCCCCTAGATGCCCTGGCGATCGCTAAAGCCAACCCCGACCGCTCCGTGGTGTTTTTTGCCATTGGCTTTGAGACCACCGCCCCCAGTACCGCCCTGACCGTGCTCCAGGCCCAGACGGAAGGGGTGGCCAACTTTAGCCTGTTCAGTAACCATGTGCTGGTGGTGCCAGCCCTAGAAGCCCTGCTGGATAACCCTGATCTGGCCCTGGATGGCTTCGTCGGCCCGGGCCATGTCAGCTTGGTGATTGGCACCCAGCCCTACGAGCCGATCGCCCAGCATTACCGTAAACCCGTGGTGGTGTCTGGGTTCGAGCCCCTGGATATCTTGCAGTCGGTGTGGATGGTGCTAAAGCAACTGGCTGAAGGCCGCTGCCAGGTGGAAAACCAGTACACCCGTCTGGTGCAGCCTGAGGGCAATGCCGTGGCCCTGAAGGCCATGGCCCAGGTATTTCAGGTGCGTGCTGCCTTCGACTGGCGGGGGCTGGGCTCGATTCCGGTCTCGGGTCTGGGGATCAGCCCGGCCTTTGCCGCCTTTGATGCCGAGCAGCAGTTTGCCATCCCCGGTAAAACCATCGCCGACCATCGGGCCTGCGCCTGTGGCGACATTCTCAAAGGGGTAAAAAAACCCTGGGACTGTAAGGTATTTGGCACCGCCTGCACCCCCGAAACCCCCATTGGGGCTTGCATGGTATCCACCGAAGGGGCTTGCGCCGCCTACTACAACTATGGCCGTGGGGGTAGGCCCGCCCCCTCTGGTGCCAGCAAGGCCCCCGTGGGGTCTGGCTCTGGCCACAGGATCACTTCCCTCGGTACCAGGTGATTGGCAATTGGTGGTTTAAGCGCCAAGGCCAGGCGTCAAGGCCAATCCGGCAAACAAGGCCAACCACAGGGGAATCGTCACCAGCAAGGCCAGGGAAGACAGGGCAATATTGCTAGAGGCCAGCTCCCGATCCAGCTCATATTCTTCCGCCAAAATTAACCCGGCAAAGGCACTGGGCATCCCTGCCATCAGCACTAACACCTGGCAGGCGTCTAGGGGCAACCTGGCCGCCAGAGCCACCATCCCGACCAGGGCCGGTAACACCAGTATTTTGATTAAGGTAGGCGCGATCGCCAGCCGCAAACTCTGCCAGCCCTGGATTTGGCTAAACCGCATGCCCATCAGCATCAGGGCCAGGGCAATCACGACCCCCACCGATCGCCCCAGGGACAGCTCCACCCATCCAGCCAAAACCCACCGGTGGGACAGATACCCCAGACCAAAGGCCCACAGCGACGGTACCGTCAACACATCCTGCAACTGCTGCCAGCGGGACTGGGTATGGAGCCCCCGGCCAAAGTAGCTGGCCACCAGCACCCCCAGGCCATAGGTCCCCACCAAATTTTGGGTGACGCTATAAAACACCGCCCAACCCAGATATGGCCCGCTGACTAAAGCTGGCACAACCGCCAACCCCACAAATCCAGTATTGCCAATCATCGCTCCCAATACAAAGCTCCCCTGGCGAGCTTTATCGGCCCACACCAAAGTCTGTTCCACCCCGTCATCGCCCACCAGCACGGCCCGAGCCTGCTCCGCCCAGCGGATGCCCCACAGGGTGAGCAGCCCCAACCCTAGCCCCAAAACCACTGCCACCACGGTAAATAAGGGGGCTAGCCCCGTGTTCTGGGAAAAGTCAGTGCCATGGGCCAAGGCAAAAATTTCTAAAGGAATTCCCACCCAGTACAGCAACCGCCCCAACAGTCGCGGAAAGTCACTAGGCAGCACCTGGCTGAGCACCAGCCCTAACCCAGGCCAGAGCAACAGTGGAAGATAGACACTCACCAGAGAATGGGACATGGAAGGAAAGGCAAAAGGCAGAAGAGAATTAGGTGTCAGGGCTGGGGTATCGGGTCTACGGTGTACGGTGTACGGTGCAAGGTCTACGGTGTACGGCCCAAAGTGTCAGGCGTATGGTGCATGGTACGTGGTGAAACCTGCCGACCGCGAACCGCAAATCCAAAATCCAAAATCCAAAACTCCCCCACCTCGCCACTCCCCCACTCCATCACTCCATCACTCCCCCCCTCGCCCCAACAACACAGCCTTCGCCTGCTGCCACAGGTCATCGAGTTCCGCTTCGCTGTACTCATTCAGGGGTTTGTCGGCGACAGATTCTACCCGTTCAAACCGACGGATGAATCGACGGTTCGTACTCTGCAGGGCTTCGGTGGGATCTAAATCATGCCAACGGGCAATATTCACTAGGGTAAACAGCAGGTCTCCCAATTCTGCCAATTGATTCTCTTTGGGTTCGTGGGCCAGAGCCTGGTGAAATTCTTCTAGCTCTTCGTGGAACTTGTCCCATACACCGTCGATGGATTGCCATTCAAACCCGGCCTTGGCAGCCTTGAGGGAGATTTTGCTGGCGGCCATCAACGGCGGTAGGGTGCGGTTGTACTTGGTTAACTTGGGGCTAAGCTTGTGGGGTTCGTGGGGAATCCCCTTTTCCTCAGCTTTAATTTGTTCCCAGTTGCGGTGCACCTCATCGGTGCTGGTGACGGTGACCTCCCCAAACACATGGGGATGACGGCGAATCAGCTTGTCGGCTATACCCGTGGCCACGGTGCCCAGGTCAAAGTCGCCATCATCCCTGGCCACTTGGGCTTGCAGCACCACTTGCAGTAACAGGTCGCCCAGTTCCTCTGCGATCGCTTCCTTATCCCCTACCTGAATGGCATCGACTACTTCGTAGGCCTCTTCAATCACATAGGGAATCAGGGTCTTAGGCGTTTGGGCTAGATCCCAGGGGCAACCGGTCTCGGGATGACGCAGTTGGGCGACCACATCGATTAAACGTTCGAGGGCGGCCAGAATGGCCCTGGACTGATCTGGGGTCGACGATGAATGTGCCATGGCGAAAGGGAATCGGTGGAGGAGAAAACCTGCTAGGCAATGTACCACGGTCGGCCCAGCCGATTGCGGGTGGCGAGGGACAGAAACGATGGGGCAGCTCAGGCCACAGCAGGCTAGGGCTCAGTCAATCTGAATAATGGCGGGTTCTACGAACTGAGATTCACGGTTTACGGCCTGCGGTTCACGACCAGCCGTGGACCTTAAACCGTATGAGCGGAGCAGGATTTCCTTGCTACCTACTGCCTTCTGCCCTCTACCTTCTGTCCTCTGCCTTTTGCCCTCTGCCTTTTGCCTTGTGCCCTCTGCCCTCTGCCTTTTGCCCGAGGATTAGCGGTCCGTCGCTTGCGGCGTTTTGCCCGTGAACTTAGCCAATCTGTTGCATAGTGACTCAAGGCCCCCAGTTCTAGGCCAGCCACCAGGGCCAACCACCAGGGCCAGTAGGTCTGCATTCCCCAACCGATTCCCCGAATTAAATCACCCCAGGTGAGGGCGGTGCGGCCTACATTGTTGAGCATATCCACCACCACGAGCCCCGCCAACGCCAGCCAAACTGATACGTACAGCACCCGCACCGTGGTACCAATGAGCGGCCCATGGGACCACCGCGATCGATGGCGCATGCTGCCTCGGTAGGGCAACCAAATCCATCGCAGCCAGCCCCAGCGTTTGTACTGGACTGAGTGAATATCCAGATCAGGTCCCAGGACCCACCCCCCGAGCAAAAACCCCAAACACACCACTACCGTTAGCCAACCATCGAGGGTGACGCGAAAGGCGACCAAGACCACTAGGGGTAAGGTCCAAAGGGTAATGCGATCGTGGGTACGGCCTGATGACATAGATCAGGTGTATCAAGATTGGGCCTGGGTGGCAAGAGGGGTTGCTATGATTGGCCAGTGGTGTATAGTCCGATAGGGTAGGGACTAAGCCCGTTGCTGGCAGACTGACGGGCTGTTTGGGGATGACTAAAAATTTATTGCTAGAAAAAATTCAGAAACATCCCGTCCTCTGCTAGGATAAATAATCGCGAATGACGCAAGGGCGATTAGCTCAGTTGGTAGAGCGCCTGCCTTACAAGCAGGATGTCACTGGTTCGAGTCCAGTATCGCCCATAC
>SLIY01000034.1 GCA_007135385.1 Leptolyngbyaceae cyanobacterium CSSed165cm_216 | reverse complement strand
GGTGGACCTAGCCACAACGAAGGACTTTTATATCGCAGGTCTGGGGTGCCAACCCGGGCGCGAAACCCCTAATTCTTTGATTCTTGAACTCTATGGTCATCAACTGGTGGCCCACCTAACCCCAGAGGTAACCCCCCAAGTCGGCATCTACCCGCGACACTTTGGCCTGGTCTTTTTGTCTGAATCGGACTGGGAAACCCTACTGCATCGGGCCAAGCAGCATCAGTTGGCTTTTTACCAAACCGAAAAACGACGGTTCCCTGGCTCCCCCCTCGAGCATCGCACCTTTTTTCTGCAAGACCCCCCCCATAACTTGCTGGAATTCAAGTACTACTGTTCCCCCAGCGCCATCTTTGGGGAAGTGGAACACAGCCAGGTGGGTGACTGAGGCTTGCCTAGCCTTAGTTGGCAGAACGATGACAACCCTTACTCAGGGTTTCAGGTTTTAGGTTTCAGGAGCAGTTGGCCGACTTATGCCGCAGAGCCCTAGTGGTCTGTCAAGCCAGACGTGACGGGTCAACAGGGTCTGCGGTTTACGGTTCACGGCCTATGGCTCGCCTTAGACCGCATACCGTAAACCCTAAGTCACATCTCCCGTCATGATTTTTTTGACTGAGCACTAGTCCTCAAGCTCGCTTCATATCCTGTAACGGTTTCCCTGTAGGTTTACGGAAATGAATCTATCCTGGTTAAGCAGAACAAATGCTGGCCAGAAGCCAGTACTCTCCTGTTACCCCCTGCCATCCTGTCTTTTGACTACTTCCCAGGAGATTTACCCCACTTTGAGCTGGTACCCTTGCCCCCTGATACCCGACACCTGATACCCTCTCCCTTGAGCCCAACACCTGTCACCATCAGCCTGGTCAAGTCCTCGATAGGGGTTAGCTAAAGCTTCATAGATCGATAGACATTTGATTAAGAGCCTCTAAAATGTCCCATTGGTGAGGGGGTTCGGTGGCTGAATAAAGGTATTCTCAATAGGTTTTGTCGCACACCATTAACTGTTTATAGGGCTTGAAGAGAGAAAATTAATCGACAATCCTCCTCCCCTATCCTGGGAAAACGTCATCGGTTTTATCCGTAGTTCTGCCATTGTGACGGCCCACTTTTGCCCTTAGGCTAATGTCATGAGCACACGACGACCGCCCCAGATTAATACCGTCAATACATCAACGGGTGGTTACTGATCGAACGGGAGTACTAGGCTGTTAGCCTCTTCCTGACTAGAGGCAGCTAAGTCTTGGATCTTGTTCAGTATTTGCTTGTCACACCTTAATGTAGCTCCCTGGGTAGATTTGACCTTTCCTGAATCGCCATGCTAACTTCCTCAGACTCTCAAACCAAAGGCAAAACTCTCGATCTGCTGCGGATCTACCAAACCGCTCCCTCCCATGAGGTGCGTAACCAGCTCGTGAGCCTCAACATTGGCTTAGTGCGTCAAGAAGCTTACCGCTGGTTGCATCAGTCCACTGAAACCTTTGACGACCTCATGCAGGTGGGTAGCTTAGGCTTAATTCGAGCCATCGAGCGGTTTGATATTGCCAAGGGCTGTGCCTTCAGTTCCTTCGCCATTCCCTATATTCGGGGAGAAATTCAACACTATCTGCGGGATAAAAGCGCCTCCATGCGTATTCCCCGCCGCTGGCAAGCGCTACAAATCCAGGCTAATCGAGCCATTCGTCAACTACAGGCAGAACTGGGGCGTCACCCGAGCGATCAGGAAATTGCCACGGTTTTAGACATTTCTGAGGCGGAGTGGCAGGATGTAAAGCTAGCTCAGCGTAATCGGTCTTTGCTCAGCCTAGATGCTCCGATGCAGGACGAAGACGCTGCTTCCGCTTGTTTAGGGGAAATGCTGCCAGACCTGAAGTATAAAAGCTTTCAATTAGCTCAAGAGGATCAGATTCGTCTGCAGCAAGCCTTGCACCAACTGGAGAAGCGCACCCGTGAAGTGCTGGAATTTGTATTTCTTTACGACCTGACCCAAAAAGAAACTGCTGAGCGCATGGGGATTAGCGCGGTGACCGTATCTCGCCGTGTCAAGCAGGGCATCAAGCACCTGCGGATGCTGATGACCACCCCCGACGACGAAATTGCCTAGCCCACGCTCTACAACCAGGGAATTGAGCTATCGTTGTAGAACATGGGTTCAGGAACTATGGAGGCCTAGTTATGGGCGCTGTGGCATTTCTACTTTTATTTCTGGTAGGGGTTTTACTAGCCACTGTCGGTGGTGTGATTGGCATCATCGATGCCTTTCGGGTGAGTCCGGTGTGGGGCTTGCTGTCCCTGCTTATTCCTTTTGCCCTGCTGGTCTTCTGTATCAAGTTTTGGAGTCAACGCAAATGGGCCCGCAACAGCCTGATTGCGACTTTGGCTGGTTTGGCTTCAATGTTAGTGGCATTACCCTTTTTAGGCCCAGTCATCCAGGAGCAGATAGCTCGCCGGGATGATTCCTTGCCCATGGAAGACGTTCCTCTAGATGGTGTCCCCATTCCTTTACCAGATGACACCATAGACGATGAAGAGTTTGTTGAACCTTTAGTGCCTGCGGCCCCTCAACTGGCGGCGATCGCCCGGGCTGACTTAATTCAGTCCACCGATCCAGACGAGCGAGTTCAGCAGATTACCAGCAGTCGTACTGATCCATTTGCGACGGTGCCTGTACCGCCACCGCCACAGGTTACTCCGCCACCCCCCACCCCTACTGCGCCTACGGCTGTGGGACCTGGGGCTCCCGGTGCCGCCCCGCAGCAACCTACTCCTGCTCCCGGTGCCCCTGCCCCAGGGGTGACTGCGCCTACCACCCCTGCCCCAGGGGTAACTCCGCCCACCGCCACCGCCCCTGGCGCTCCGGCACCCCCAGCAACTCCACCCAGAGCCCCCGGCGAAGCAGCGCCGCCCCTGGCTCCCCTACCCGATTTACCCACCGCTACCTTCGCCCAAGAGGTGACGGTCACCGGGGTGATCAATATTGGGGGCGAGAATTTTGCCATTGTACAATCTCCTGATGAGAGCACCAGTCGTTATGTGCGGGTGGGGCAGCGGTTGGCTAATGGAGTCTTAGTAAAACGGATTGATACCCGGGGCAGCGACCCTGTGGTCGTCCTAGAAGAGAACGGTATCGAGGTTTCTCGACCGGTGGGGGCCGCTTAGGGATTCGCAAGATGGGTGGGTGCTGCCCACCACTCGGTAGAACGTTTTTTAGAAATCACCCAAGGGTTGTTTGAAAAAGGTGATCCCTGGTATAGTTTGCCGCCAACAGACCGTAAACCCGCTGAAGCATGCTGGCATGTAGCCTGTATGGGTTTGCCGCTGGTGTCAAGGTTGTCGATTCATCAGCAATTCACTGCCTGAGTTGTGCAGCTTCGAGCTTTACCCACTCCAACTCATGTCAGAATACGTGAGAGCATTGTGCAGACTCAATATTCACGGTCTAGGGGCTGAGTCAGTCAGGTGATTGGGCCCAGTGCGCTAGTCCGGATGTCGGAGTTGTTGACCTGCTGTTAACTTGATGTGGGTGAGGCCGTCTGGTATGCCGTGGCAAACGGTTTTTTTACAAGCAGTTTGGGGGTTAGCCTCGATTGTTTTCGTCGAAGTCATCCGGGATGGCTATCACGTTATTAGCCATTATTGGCCGCCACTGATGCGGCTGCACAACTGGCACCATCGGGTCTATAAAAAAGACTTTAGTCCGATCAGCGAAACCCTGTATCGTCAGGCCCAAATCTATAACGATATGCCGGAAGCCCTGGTGATGATGGGTACGATAGTGGCAGTAGCTGTCGTGATCGGGCAGCCAGGGCTTTGGCTTGGGTTTTTATACAGTGCTGGTTTTCTGGTGTCGGCCTTGGCCCGGTCGCAAGGATGGTTGGTGTCCACCGATCTCACTCATACCCCAGGGGATTTGATCACTCCCCCGAGTAATTGGCTGGTCAACCGGACCTATCACTGGCGGCATCACTTTGACGATACGAATGCCTATTTTTCGGGCTACTTTACTTTTACAGACAAACTTATGGGTACAGCCGTATCTCTCAAGGGTAAAACCGTAGCTGTGACAGGGGCTTCAGGCACCCTGGGGCGGGCACTATTGAACGAATTGGCCCAGCAAAAGGCTAAGCCGATTGCTCTGACCACCTCCCCGAACCCGATCTTCCCAGAGGGCATTCGTTGCTGGCACTGGCAGCCGGGAGCCGAGGCTGATTTACGGGATGCCCTCCAAAACGTTGATATTTTGGTGATTAATCACGGGGTGAACGTATACGGGGACCGTAGTGCCCCGGCGGTGCAAACCTCCCTGGAGGTGAATGCCCTGTCCGGTTGGCGACTCATGGAGATGTTTTTCAGTACGGTTGAAACGTCGGTTCATCGAGCGAATAAAGAGGTGTGGATAAACACATCGGAAGCCGAAGTCAGCCCTGCCTTTGGCCCGCTCTACGAAATCTCGAAACGGTTGATGGGCGAGTTAGTCACTCTCCGCCGCCTGGATGCCCCTTGCGTCGTGCGCAAAATTGTATTGGGTCCATTCAAGAGTGCTCTCAACCCCTATGGGGTGATGTCGGCCACTTGGATCGCCTGGGCTGTGGTTGCCCTAGCCAAGCGCAATGTGCGTAATATCGTGGTCACAATCAATCCCCTCACCTATGTGACTTTTCCCCTGAAGGAGTTTAGCCACTGGCTCTATTTCAAGTTGTTTTCGCGGTCCTCTTAGCCACCTCTCAAACCGCCCTGGGCAACCAAACCGGCTCTGGCTGCTGAGGCCTGGCGAGTTGGCTGGGCATGGTCTGGCGGAAGGACTGGTAATAGTCTTGGTGAGCTTCGTCGTGGAGGGCGCGCAAGACAGCGATCGGGTCAGGGTTGTGGTCAACCCTAAGATCGAGATGGGGATAGGGGGCTTGATCGACTACGTAAAGGGCCGCAGACTGCCGACCCCGCTTGTCACCACCGGCCTGTTCGCCGGCTGCTAGGGCCAACAGCAGACGATCGCTAAAGTTGACCTGGTCGTGCTGTTGATAGGTCTTGGCCATCGCTTCCAGCACCTCTGGGCCGGTGAGCATGTTGCCCGCTACTGAGACATAGGGAAAGGCCTGATGCCCCGCCCAGCCAGTGCAGTCACGGCCAGTCCAGGCAGCCGTATGGCCGTTGTGATCAACCAGATGCACCTGGCGCTGCTGGCGATCGCAGTCGTTTTCTAGCAACCAATCCAGTACCACCTCTGCGGAAGCTTCGCTGAAAGGGCTTTCCGTGGCCTGACGACGCTCTAGCAGTTCTAATCCCCAAATGCCCAGTAAGGGATTAGTTTGGGCTTGGGTAGCGATCGCCCCGACCCCCGCCCGAGCATGGGGCACTAATGCCCCCACCGCCAAGTGCTTGGTGGCTACGGCCACCCCAGTCATCCCTGTTTTTGGATCCCAAGCGACAATAGAAAACGTCATGGTAAAACCAGATTTAAAGTGTGTATTCAGTACACAGAATGATGTAATTGTTAACGAATTCTAAACTAAAGACTGTGGCCAATATTACGATTTCCCATCAGGCTGAGGAGTTTTTCCTCGGTTTGGGATATTTCTATGCAAAAACTGCATAGGCCAAGGCTCGCCTTAACCCTTGAGTTTTTGTAAAAAAGCTCCAACAGAGCCAGATTCCCCCTTAGAATCACGGTTCTGGGGGTTAGCCATTAAACAACCAGCAATGGACAGAAGCCTTTGGGGTGGAAGCCACCGCCCAATTGGACAAAATCTATTGATAGTATTGATAATTCTAGTTTAGTTGAGAAACCTCTCTTTCTCTAGAAATTCGTTAACTGTCGAGTAACGACCTGTCGAACAACAACGAGGAAAAAGCCTATGTGTGGTATTGGTGGCGTGATGTATGCCGATCCGGCCCACCCTGTCGATCCCCAAGTTTTGGTGGGGATGGCCGCCATCCAGTACCATCGAGGTCCCGATGGGTTTGGTTATGAAATTGTAGAGAATCGCGGCGTTGGTTTTACCCATGCCCGTCTATCGATTATTGACTTGAACCCAGAACGGGGACGGCAACCCTTCCGCTCTGACAATGGCCAGTTTTTGATTGCCCACAACGGTGAGTTTTATGACTACAAACGGTTGCGGGCCGATTTGACCTCCCGGGGATACACCTTTCGTACCAAGAGTGATACTGAACTGCTGCTCCACCTCAGCGATCGCTTTGGCTTAGAGGGTACCCTGGCTCACCTGCGGGGCGAGTTCGCCTTTGCGGTATACGAGCAGCAGCAGGACCGACTCACCCTAGTGCGAGATCGGTTTGGGGTGAAGCCCCTGTTCTGGAGTCTAACCCCAGAAGGGTTTGTGTTTGGGTCTGAGATCAAGGTGGTGATGGCCCACCCGGCGGTGCCGGGTCGGTTTTCGTCTGAGGGGCTGTATCACCAGTTGATGCAGACGATGGTGCCAGGTACCACGGGATTTGAGGGAATCTATGCCGTAGAGCCCGGACAAAAAGTGGTGGTGCAGCGCCGGGACGGCCAACTCACCATCCACAAAGAGCAGTACTGGGATTTGAACTTTCCCCTGCTGGGGACCCGGCCCCAGCGCTCTGACCAAGACTATATGGAAGAGTTACGGCAGCGATTTGTGGAGGCGATTCAGCTACGACTAGAGGCGGACGTGCCCGTGGCCTGCTACCTGTCTGGGGGCATCGACTCTTGCACCATTTTAGGGGTGGCGGCTGCCTGTCAACAGTCGCCGGTTAAAGCCTTTACCATCGGCTTTGACGATGCCGACTACGATGAAACCGCGATCGCCCGAGAAATGGCGGCGGCGGTGGGGGCTGATCATGACATGCTGATGGTGGATGGCACCCAGCTGTATGACCATTTTGCCCGCACCCTATGGCATACGGAACGCAGCATCTATAACACTTTTACGGTGGCCAAGTTGCTGATGAGCGAGCATGTGCATCGGGCTGGCTACAAAGTGGTGGTGACCGGGGAAGGGTCAGACGAACTGTTTGCTGGCTATCCCCAACTGCGCCTGGATATGATTCGCCATGGCATGGACCATGCCACCGCGGCAGAACGGGCTGGTTTAGAAGCTTGGCTGGCAGAGAGTAACAAACTATTTAAGGGGAATTTACTGGCTGAAACCCCCCTGGACGACCCGGCCCTAACGGCGGTGGTCGGGTTTACCCCCAGTTGCTTACAGTCGTGGCTCAGTTCTGCCACCCATGTGCCCGCCCTGCTGCATCCCCAGCATCGAGCGGCTGTAGCTGACTATGGACCGGGGGGCGCGATCGCAGCGGCCTTGGATGCCCAACAACTGCGGGATCGCCATCCCCTGGACAAAGCTCAGTATGTGTGGATTAAGACCCAATTTGAGTCCCAGGTGCTGGGCTGGGCCGGAGACCGGGTGGATATGGCCAATTCCCTAGAAGCTCGCCCCGCCTTTCTGGATCATCCCCTGGTGGAATTTGCGGTCACCTTGCCCCCTAATCTGCGCTTCCGGGGCTACCAGGACAAGTTCATTCTGCGGGAAACCATGCGAGAACTACTGCCCGAAACCCTGTATAAACGGCAGAAATTTGCGTTCATGGCTCCCCCGTCCCACACGGATGTGGTCAAACAACGGGCG
>SLIY01000209.1 GCA_007135385.1 Leptolyngbyaceae cyanobacterium CSSed165cm_216 | reverse complement strand
TGATCTGACTGAGCAGACATTTTTGAGCGGCGATCGCGGAGTTTGTCTGACACAATACTAAAAAGTGCCTGTTTACCGTTATCTAACCCAAAGCATGGATTTTACTGCTGCCCTGCCCACCTTTTTAATTACCCTGCGCGAGGGGGTAGAAGCGGCGCTGGTGGTGGGCATTGTGCTCGCCTGCCTAACTAAGGCCAACCGCCAGTCACTCAATTCCTGGGTGTATTTGGGGGTCTTTGCTGGCCTAGTAGGCAGCGTCATGATTGGGGTTGTGCTTGGGTCTGGGTTACAGCAGTTGCAGCTGGTGCTACCGACTGTGCAGACGGTGGTGAAGCCATTGCTCAACAGCCTGTTTGGCGGGATCGCCATTATCATGCTGAGTTGGATGCTGCTGTGGATGACCCGTCAGTCCCGCAGCCTCAAGGGCCACATTGAAGGTACCGTACAGTCAGCCCTACAAGATAACCAAACCGCCGGTTGGAGCCTGTTTAGCTTGATCTGTATTGCTGTGCTGCGGGAAGGGTTCGAAACCGTCCTGTTCATTTTTACCAATGTGGATGCTAGTGCCGGGGCGATTGCCGGAGCCCTAGCCGGTTTGATGGGTGCCGCCCTGATTGGCTTGGCCCTGTTCCGCTGGGGGGTGCGCATTAACCTGAAGCGGTTTTTTCAGGTGATGGGTGTGCTACTGCTGCTAATTGTTGGGGGCCTGGTGGTTTCGGTCTTTAAGAACCTCGATGCCGCCCTCGCCGCTGTCAGCCAACTCGATCCCCGCAATGCCGATATCTGCTTCGCCCAGTCCTCCTGTATTTTGGGGCCACTGATCTGGGATGGTAGTCGCCTGCTGCCCGATCAGCAGTTTCCCGGCATTGCCCTCAAAACCCTACTGGGCTACCGCGATCACCTATATTTGGTACAAATTCTGGCCTATCTGGGCTTTCTGGTGCTCGTCGGTCGCCGCTATTTCCGTAGCCTTAATCCACCCTTGGCCAGTCAGCCCCAGACCGAACCCAACCAGACGGTATAACCTTGGCGCTAGTACGCTGCGGCATAAGTCGGCCCACCATTCCTGATACCTGACACCTAAAACCTGGCACCCTCAGCAAAGGTGGTCATATTATTGCCAGCTAGTACTGGGGTCAGCAAGATTCCCTAGGTCCAACGGGCTATCAGTTAGTGAGTTGGTCGAGGTTTGTATAGAGGTCTGCGATCGCCCCAGTAAACCCAATACTCTAATGCAGTGCATCGTAAAGCTTTGCTCAAGCCTTAGATCCTCAGCATCAAAGTCCGTCTCATGTAATTCCAACCCATCCCCACCTCCCCACCCTCCCCACCATCACTCCATCACTCCATCACTCCATCACTCCATCACCTCCCCCCATCCCCTACCCCTGCTCCACAAACCGCGATATACTCCCTTGCAGCAAGCCAGAAGGAAATTCCCTGCCAATGGTCGCTGTTGCCATTCTCGCCGCCGGACGCGGCACCCGGATGAAATCTAGCCTACCCAAGGTGCTCCACTCGGTGGGGGGCAAGTCAATGGTAGAGCGTGTGCTCGATAGCCTGGGGGCGATTGATCCCAGCCACACCCTGGTGATTGTGGGTTTTGGCAAAGACCAGGTGCAGACAAGCCTGGCCCACCTGCCCGGGCTAACCTTGGTGGAGCAGGCCGAACAACTGGGTACAGGCCACGCCGTCCAACAGGTGATTCCGCACCTGGCAGGCTTTGAGGGGGATCTGCTGGTGCTGAATGGCGATGTGCCGCTGCTGCGCCCAGAGACCCTGCAAAAATTGGTCAACACCCATCAGCAAAATGAGAACGCGGTCACCCTACTTACCGCCCAGTTCGATGACCCCACCGGCTATGGGCGGGTCTTTTGCGACGACCACAACATGATCACCGAAATTGTGGAACATCGGGACTGTAGCCCGGCCCAACGGCAAAACGGCCGGATCAATGCTGGGGTGTACTGCTTTAACTGGCCTAAACTGATGACGGTGCTGCCCCATCTGCAGGCCGATAATGACCAGCAAGAATACTACTTGACCGATGTGGTCAAAGACCTGCATCCCGCCATGGCGATGGATGTGGAGGACTGCCAGGAGATTTTTGGCATCAACAGCCGCAAACATTTGGCGGAAGCCTACGGGATTCTTCAGGACCGGATTAAAGACCAATGGATGGCGGCCGGGGTGACCCTGATCGACCCCGACAGCATTACCATCGACACGACTGTGCATATCGAGCCCGATGCGGTGATCGAACCCCAGACCCACTTGCGGGGCAATACTGTGATTGGTAGCGGCAGCCGCATTGGCCCCGGTTCCATGATCGAAGATAGCCAAATTGGAGCTAACACCACCATCACTTTTTCGGTGATTAGCGACAGCACGGTGCAAGCTGGCGCACGGGTAGGGCCTTACGCCCACTTGCGCGGCCGGGCCGATGTGGGTGAGGGCTGCCGCATTGGCAATTTTGTGGAACTGAAGAAAGCCACCCTGGGACCAGGGACTAATGTGGCCCATTTGTCTTACCTGGGGGATGCCACCCTGGGCACGAAGGTGAATGTGGGAGCAGGCACCATTACCGCCAATTACGATGGCTACAAGAAGCATCCAACGGTAATCGGCGATCGCGTTAAAACTGGCTCCAATAGTGTATTAGTCGCCCCGGTCACCATTGGGGCAGACACCACCATTGCCGCTGGGTCTGTCGTCACCAAAGACACCCCCGACGACTGCCTGGTGGTAGCCCGCCCGCCCCAGAAGGTCTATGAGGGTTGGCGCCCCCGCCACCTGCGGGAATCATCCTCTGATTGAAGGGGGATGTCTGGCCTTAAACCCACCAGCATTGGAATCAATCATTGGGGTGAGCGGTTGCTAGATGCTTCTCAGCTTGGTTTTGCCAAATGAACCTACAGCGTTCTGCGGTTAGCGTTTTCTGCCTTACTTCTGCCTTTCCGTACTATGAGGCCGTTTTCTGGAGAGAACGAGCAAAATTGAGGACCTGCTGTTGTCTTGCTTCAGGTAAGGTCTGGAACAGGGCGGCAATGCATGGTCTCCGACCGGGCTTTGCCCATCGCCCAAGGGCCGCCTAGTTTTAGGTTACCCTAAAGGTGTGGTCGGTAAGGTCGCTCTCCTATGAGTGTTGTCATCTCAGATGAATTTCTGCAAGCCTCTCAACTGACACCGGGCGAGTTTCGCCAAGAAATTGCTATATATCTGTTTCAAACGGGTCGTTTAACGCTTGGTTACGCTAGTCGTTTAGCAGATATGTCGCTTAATGCTTTTCGCCAACTTCTGAAGCAGCGCAAAATCCCACTGTATTCCTACGACGTTGAAGATTTTGAGTTGGATTTGAAGAATCTACAGGATTTAGGGCGATTGTGATTGTCATTAGCGACACGTCAGCAATCACGAATTTGGCAGCAATAGACCAGTTAAAGCTCTTACCTCGCTTGTATGGGCAAGTCCTAATTCCAGAGGCGGTATATCGTGAACTTGTAGATATCGATCCGCCGGTTCCAGGCGGTGCAGAAGCCCAAGCAGCTACCTGGTTAGAGGTCAGATTAATTGCGAACTGTGAGGTTGTTGAACGACTTCAAAGTGAGGTAAGGCTAGATTCTGGAGAGTCTGAAGCAATTGCATTAGCTCTGGAGACCGGAGCAGATCTGCTGCTGATTGATGAGCGTCGTGGCAGAGCAGAAGCTGATCGGTTGGGAATCAAAATCACTGGGCTACTGGGTATTCTGGTTGAGGCAAAACAGAAAAATCTGATTGTGGCTGTGAAACCTCTGATGGATGCTTTGATCGCCACCTCAGAGTTTCGAGTATCTTCAGCCCTATACGATCAAATTTTGAATATGGTCAACGAAACTACTTAGTTGAGGGTGAGAGCAGTCAATCTTGGCGCAATACGACAACTCCAATGCAGCGGACGGTGGAGAATCTAGCCTCGTTTTCATGGTTTGCGTGGGAAAGCTCCCCCAGGCTCCGCCTCTTGCTTTCGCCCTCAGTGGACGGCAGAGCTGCCTGGCTAGGTGCCCTGGCTCTGACCATCGCAGCGAAGAGAGGTTTTATGGATGCGCTAAAGATTTTGCAGGCATCCAACCCCCCGCCCTAGATAGCGTTGAGACGTTCGGCTAGCCAAAGTTTAATGATGGCGTCTCGCTGGATGCCCAGTTGCTCGGCCTCGCGATCGAGGGCGGCCACCATCCACTGAGGAACGCTGATTTCAATGCGCTGAGGCTCTAACCCAGGCCGCTTGAGGGTAGACAGGTCGAAGTGTTCTAGAATGTTGTCTTCACCGTCGTCAAATTTGCGATCTAGCTCTTCAGCGTTCATAGGGTTGTTTTCTGGAGAGAGCGAGCAAAGTTGAGGACCTGCTGCTGTCTTTCTTCGGGCAAGGTCTGGAGTAAGGCGACGATGCGATTGCCTAAGGGCACCCAAGTTTTAGTGGAACTTTGCCAGATGACAATAAACTGTTCTGGCTCCAGGACTTGTAACGCTAGGGTTTCCCCCTCAGCATTAGCGAATTCGACTTCGTAGGCGCGATCGCTGTAAATTTCAACAATGGTGCCCTGATCTCCAGCTTGCAGGGTAGCTTCGGGCAGATCGACCAGAAGCTCAATTACATCCAGCAATTCGGGCTGTCTCATCTGCGACTCCGAACGTAAAGCGTGACCAATCTAGCCATATTTTCTCCAGATCGAACAATCCAGCCTGTGCGGACGGTTTCCTGTTGACCTGGCTCTATCCCTATTATGGGCAAGTCAACCTGATAACGTTGACCGTGTTGATCTTGAGCACCTGGCGTAGCTGGTGCGTCCAAAGCTTTGGCTTGGATCTGATTCAGAAGCACTTGATAATTTTCTTTGGTTACTCCAAGATATTCTCGAAACATCAGCGCTTTATCGGCTCCTTTGGGGTTCTCTGGATCGAGGGCATAGTCCGTCAGCTTGCGAGGGTCTATGAAGAGGCGACTGACAATATCTCCTAACTTCACTGTCGCAGAACCCCTTGCCAGAAGCCGATGACGTTGTTGACCCAGGGAATGCGCCCCAGCAGCGGTTGGCTGGGCAAATACCCCTCGCAGAGGGCTTTGTCTTCGGCGGGGGTAGCGGGGTTGGCCATGTAGTCGCGCAGCCAGTCGCAGCTTTTGGCCATCAGGTCATCGAGATTAAGGTTCCAGAGAATGACGGTGCCATCTTCGCTGGTGCTGGCCAGGGTCTGCCCATCGGGGCTGAAACTCACACTCCTGACCCAGTCCGTATGGCCGGTGAGGGTTTGCAGTTCGCGACTGCTGTGGTCCCACAGCTTGACGGTGCGATCGGCGCTGGCGCTGGCCAGGGTCTGCCCATCGGGGCTGAAACTCACACTCCAGACTCCACCCGAGTGGCCTTCAAGAGTTTGTAGTTCCCGGCCGCTGTGGTCCCACAGCCTCACGGTACCATCGTCACTAGCGCTGGCCAGGGTCTGCCCATTGGGGCTGAAACTCACACTCCAGACTCTATCTGTATGATTGGTAAGGGTTTGCAACTCCCGGCCACTGCGGTCCCACAGCTTCACGGTGCCATCGTCGCTAGCGCTGGCTAGGGTCCGCCCATCCGGCGAAAAACTTACCCTCCAGACCCAACCAGAGTGACCAGTCAGGGTTTGCAGTTCTCGCCCGCTAAGATTCCATAGCTTCACCGTGCCATCAACGCTGGCACTAGCCACTGTCTGCCCATCGGATGAAAAATTCACACTTAAGACCCCACCTGAATGGCCAGTAAGAGTTTGCAGTTCCCGACCGCTGTGGTCCCATAGCTTGACGGTGCCATCGTCGCTGGCGCTAGCTAGGGTCCGCCCATCTGGCGAAAAACTCACACTCCAGACCCAACCAGAGTGGCCAGTAAGGGTTTGCAGTTCCCGGCCGCTACGATTCCATAGCTTCACCGTGCCATCAACGCTAGCACTGGCCAGGGTCTGCCCATCGGGTGAAAAACTCACACTATTGCCCCCCCCCAAGTGGCTAGTGAGGGTTTGCAGTTCGCGGCCGCTGCGGTCCCACAGCTTCACGGTGCCATCCCCGCTAGCACTGGCCACAGTTTGCCCATCGGGCGAAAAATTTACACTAAAGACTTTACCCAAGTGACTGGTGAGGGTTTGCAGTTCTCGACCGCTACGGTCCCACAGCTTCACGGTGCCGTCGTCGCTAGCACTGGCTACAGTTTGCCCATCGGGCGAAAAGCTTACATCGTCGACACTACCCAAGTGACCTGTGAGGGTTTGTAGTTCGCGGCCGCTGCGGTCCCACAGCTTCACGGTGCCATCATCGCTAGCACTGGCCACAGTTTGCCCATCGGGTGAAAAACTTACGCTCCTAACTCTACTCAAGTGACCTGTGAGGGTTTGCAGTTCCCGACCACTGCGGTCCCACAGCTTCACGGTGCCATCATCGCTGGCGCTGGCCACAGTTTGCCCATCGGGTGAAAAATTCACACTCCTGACCCAACCCGAGTGGCCAGTGAGGGTTTGCAGTTCCCGACCGCTACGGTCCCACAGCTTCACGGTGCCATCCCCGCTAGCACTGGCCACAGTTTGCCCATCGGGTGAAAAACTTACACTCCTAACCCAATCTGTATGGCCGGTGAGGGTTTGCAGTTCGCGGCCGCTGTGGTCCCACAGCTTCACGGTACTATCGTCGCTGGCGCTGGCCACCGTCTGCCCATCGGGGCTGAAACTAACGCTATTGACCCAACCTGAGTGGCCAGTAAGGGTTTGCAGTTCCCGGCCGTTGTGGGACCACAGCTTTACGGTGCCATCCCCGCTGGCGCTGGCCACCGTTTGCCCATCGGGGCTGAAAGCCACACTAAAGATACTATCCGTATGACCGGTGAGCTGATTTCGCTGTAGGTAGCCGTCGTAGTAATGAATTTTACGCAAAGCAGAAACGGCCTGCAGCCGGGTGCTGTGCTGTACGGGGCTGGGGAGGGCAGCGGCTATGTCTTGGGCTTTGGTAAGGGCATAGGTTGCCGGTGTTGCCTCGATCGCCTGAATGGTTCGCCCCAGTTGCAGCGCCCGCCGCCAGGCTGGAAACGTCAAGTTAGCGGCTATCAAGTTCTCTACCGTCAGCGCATCGGCCTGTATTTCGGCATTCAAAGCCTGTCTTTCAGCGCGGCGGGTCTCTGCGTTTGCCCGCTCGGTCGCCTCCTGGGCAGTCCTCTCATTGCGTTGGGCAAGGTCCCGTTGCTCCTGGGCCACCGCCGCCTGGCGATTTGCCTCCGCCTCACCGGTCTCAGCCCGTTGCAGGGCACCTACCGCCACCTGGCGCTGTTCTGCTTCGGCGGCGCGGGCGGTTTCCGCCTGGGTCAATGCTTCCTGCGCCTCCTGAGCACTCTGTTCGGCGGCTTTTTCGTTGTCCTCGGCAATCTGCCGCTGCTCAGCTTCGTTGGTCTGGGCTGCTTCTGCCACTTGCCGGGCCGTTTCGGCTTCTTGCAGCCGCTGTTCGGCTAGCTCCCGGGCTTCGCCTTCGCGGCCTAAGGCGGCCTGAGTTCTGCCGTACTGTACCCAGGCTAAACTCCCAGCCCCGATCGCCCCCAGCAGCAGCGTTGCCAACACCCCAATCGTCGCTCGCTGGCGGGTGTTGGCCGATCGCCGGGCTACTACGGAGTTGGCGAGATAATCCTTCTG
>SLIY01000012.1 GCA_007135385.1 Leptolyngbyaceae cyanobacterium CSSed165cm_216 | reverse complement strand
TGTAGCTTTTTTGTGGCTCTGCTGTGCGGATGAAGCCTGGACCCAGCGTTAATCAGGTCGAGGGGTTAGGATCACTGTCGTGGCTATCAAGGGGGCTGAGGCATCACTGTGGGACATGATCGCGTGGAACATGACCAACCTGAACCTAAGGTGATTGTGGTGGGGGCTGGGGCCGCTGGGCTGTTTGGGGCGATCGCCTGTGCTGAAGCTTGTCCTGACGCCCAGATTGATATTTTAGAAGCTGGACGCGAACCCCTAACCAAGGTGCGCATTTCCGGCGGTGGGCGCTGCAACGTCACCCATGCCTGCTTCGATCCGGCCCTGCTGGTGACCGCTTACCCCCGGGGCAGTCGGGCGTTGCGGGGACCGTTTAGTCGATTTCAGCCTCGAGATACAGTGGCCTGGTTCCAGCAGCGGGGGGTAGCCCTCAAAACAGAGGCCGATGGCCGGATGTTTCCGACGACCGATGACTCCGGCACCATCATTGACTGCTTGCTGGGGGAGGCGCGACGGCTGGGGATTCGGCTGCATATGGGGCAGCCAGTGCGCCAGGCTAGCCGCACTGATCAGGGGTTTACCCTGACCACTAAAGCTGGGGCAAGCTGGCGTTGCGATCGCCTGTTCTTAACCACTGGCAGTAGCCCGGCGGGCTATGCCCTGGCTCAATCCCTAGGGCACCAGATTCTGGCCCCGGTGCCGTCTTTATTTACCTTTAATCTGCGCGACCCGGCCCTGCATACCCTAGCAGGAGTATCGGTGAACTCAGTTGCCCTAAAGCTGACCCTGGCCGAGGAAAAACCCCTGAAACAAACGGGTCCTCTGCTGATTACCCACTGGGGGCTGAGTGGGCCAGCGGTACTTAAGCTGTCAGCCTACGGGGCGATTAGCCTACGCCGCCAGCGCTACCAGGCTACGCTAGCCATCAACTGGCTCCCTGACCTGACCCAGGCGCAGGTGCGACAGACACTTTTAAGCCTGAAGCAGGACCAAGGTAAGCGACCGGTGGCAGCCTTTTCACCGTTTCCAGTACTGCCCCGGCGACTGTGGCAGTACCTGGCCCAGCATCGTGCCCACCTAGGGACCGCCTTGAACTGGGCTGACCTGTCTAAGGGACAATTGCAAGCACTGGTGACGGCATTAACCCAAGGGGAATACGCGATCGCCGGGAAGGGGGTTTTCAAAGAGGAATTTGTCACCTGTGGCGGCATCCCTCTGCCCGAGGTGGACCTCAAAACCTCGGAAAGCCGATGTTGCCCTGGGCTATATTTTGCTGGGGAAATTCTCAACATTGACGGCATTACCGGCGGCTTTAACTTTCAGAGCGCCTGGACCACCAGTTGGCTGGCCGGGCAGGCGATCGCCCGGCAAAGAAAGGCAGAAGATAAGAAAGCAGAAGGATGAATAGTGCCTAGTGATTAAATGTAGGATGGGCAAAGGGCGAAAGCCCGTGCCCATCGCCGTAATGATGGACAGTTAGTGTATTCTATGGATCTTAATGAAGTTCGTGCCCTGATGGTTGTGGGCCGGCACACCCCCCATGATCAATAATCTATCCCCTGGGTCGGCCATCCCCGTCGTCCGCAAAAACTGCTCGGCGGTTTCGGTCATGGCTTCAAAGTTAGAGGGGTTTTCAGCCAGCAAAATCGGCTTTACCCCCCAGATCAAATTCATCCAGTGATAGACCCGATCGTTCGGGGTAAAGGCGACCACAGGAGCCTGGGGCCGCTCGCCCGAGGCAATGGTGGCGGTGTAGCCCGTTTCTGTGAAGCACACGATCGCCTTTAGTTTCAGCGTGTCATCAATGATGTTAAGAGATTCACTCAGGGCATGGGTTTCATCGCTTTTAGCGGCTGGGTGGTTAATGAATCGCAGGTCCTGTTCCACATCGCTGGCAATACGCGCCAACATCTGCACCGACTGGATCGGAAAGGCCCCGATCGCTGATTCCCCAGACAGCATCACCGCATCGGTACCATCGATAATGGCATTGGCCACATCACTGGCTTCAGCCCGCGTAGGGCGGGGATTATGGATCATGCTATCCAGCATTTGGGTCGCTGTGATCACCGGAATACTGCGGAGGTTGCACTCACGGATAATCCGTTTTTGCAACATGGGTACCTTTTCAGCCCGCATCTCCACCCCTAGGTCACCCCGGGCCACCATCACCGCATCGACAGTGGCCAAAATGCTCTCTAAGTTGTGGATGGCCTGGGGTTTTTCGATCTTGGCCAGAACCGGAATGTGATCAGCCCCATGGGAGGCTAACAGTGCCTTGAGGGTGAGAATATCCTCGGCCTGGCGGACAAAGCTCAGAGACATAATATCGACCCCTTGGGAGACCCCAAAGGCCACGTCCTGCTTGTCTTTGTCAGTTAAGGAAGGCAGCCGCAGATTCAGGTCTGGCAGGTTAACCCCTTTACGGCTTTTCAAACAGCCCCCCTGCACCACCTGGCAGGTGACTTTGGGGGCATTCACCTGGACTACTTGTAGTTCTAGCAGGCCATCGTCCAGCAAAATCTGCATACCCGGCTGGGCTTCTTCGGCCAAGTAAGGGTAGTCAATGCCGATACCGCCGGGAATCCCCTCAACCTCGTCCAGGGGCAGCAAATCAATCGTCATGCCTCCCTCAAGCTGCACTTCGCCCCCAGGCAGCTGCCCTACCCGAATTTTAGGTCCCTGTAAGTCTTGCAGCAGCGTAATCGGGGCATTATGCTCTTCTGACACCTCCCGTAGCAGGGTAATCATCCGGGCATGGTCGTCGTAGCTGCCATGGGAAAAGTTCAGACGAGCCACATTCATGCCAGCATCAATCATCTGTTTTAGGGTAGCTTTAGAGCTGCTGGCAGGGCCAATGGTGGCCACGATTTTAGTACGCCGGGGCAATGGATCCATAGAGCAGGACCAATAAACGAAGGTCGCTTTATAGTATAGGCACACTTTTTTGTGAGCCCATGTAGTCTTGGTATCATTTAAGGCCCTAAAACATTTAAGGCTCTAAAGCAGTGCCCGCTAGGCTGGTCTGCACCTCTAGCCGCAGACGGGCCAGAGTAGCAGAAGTATCGGTATCCGCCAAAATATGAGCCAGGGTAGCACTGATCCCTTCCGGCCCCCAAGTGCATCCCTGCTCTAGATAGGTTTTGGTCGCCTTGCCAACCGCATAGGTGCCGTATCCAGCGGCGCTGGCTTGGGCTGTCATCGCCCCAGCCAGGGCGGCCAAACCAGTGGGGCTATCCACCAGGCTGACTAGCGCTGCGGTGGTTTTACCGGCCCCGAGCAGGCCACTGCCCACTTGACTCAGCAGTAAAATACCTGAGCTTTTGAGCACCGCTTTCCAGAGCCGACCGGCTTCGTAGTTGGTCATCGGCAAGTCATAGAGACGAGCCAGGGTGCGAATCATGATCAGATCACTGACTATACCCCCCACCAGGTCAAGACCGGCAATGGGGTTGAGCGCCACCGCAGCGGCCTTATATTTGGCAAACTGCCAGATTAGATTATCGGCTTGGCTGGCATGCACCTGGCTGACATGCCCCACCAGGTCAGCCTCGATGGTACGGGCACTACGCAGGGCGTTGAGGGCCACTAGGGCAGGGCCATCCTGCTGCAAGATGGTGAATAGAGCGGTTTTAAGGGGGGCGATCGCGGCGGGAACCGGCTCCCAATCTTGACTGACCCGCCCATCGGGCCATTCGGTGCGCACTGGCAGGGGGGCCGGGCTAGCGGCCACCATAATCACATCATCGACGGTCAGCGGGCTACGGGTGCCCCCCAGGGTTTGCCAGAGTTGACTGAGGCTAGCGTACATCTGCTGGCGATCGACATCGGGATACAGATCGGTTTTATTGAACACCAGCAATAGGGGCTTTTGCTGCTGATGCAGGGTCACCAGGGCCTGATATTCAGCCCCGGTAATATCACCCGCCACCACAAACAAAATCAGATCGGCCTGTTGGGCCACTGACTGGGCCATGTCAGCCCGCAGATCCCCGCCCACTTCGTCCAAGCCAGGGGTGTCGATCAGCTCTACTTGCCAGGGTTCCGCTAGGGCCAAACCATCCCCCTGGGGTTGCCAATACACGGAGCGGGGCCAGCGGGTTACCCCATGCAGGGGGCCGGTTTCCAGCACCGCTTCCCCCACTAGGGCGTTAATTACCGCTGACTTGCCCCGGCTGACCAAGCCAAACACCGCCACTCGCAAACAGCGAGATTCCAATTTGGTGTTCAGACTTTCCAACTGCCCCAGCCCAGTCTTCATGGCAGCCGTGTGGGGGTTAGGGTCGGCCCCACTACGTTGTAGCGTCGCCGAGTAACGGGCGATCGCCTGGGTGAGGGTTTGACGGGTGCGGGTGAGTAGGGTTGGGGGTGAGGTCACGGGGAGTGGGGGAGTTAGGCAGTGGGGAGGTGGGGGTGTAGGGGCAGACCTGGGTGTCCGTCCTGGTGGGGAATGGGGGAGTTGTGAGTTGTGAGAGGTGGGGTAGGGGCAGACCGGTGTGTCTGCCCTGGCCGGGAGGGGGCTAGGGGGGGGAATGATGGGAGATAGGCGGTTGGGTTGGGGAATGGGTGGCGAGGGGCACAGCCTCGGTGGTGGTTGACTTGTCTGCTGTGAGCGTGATCACGGCAGCGGTGGTAGATTCTAAGGCTGGGCTGGGGGCTGGGCTGGGGGCTGGGCTGGGGGCTGGGCTGGGTTTGAGAATATCAATCCCTTGACTGACCAGGCGGCGTACCAGGCTGACCTGACGGTTTTGCTGAATCACCGTTTGCAGGCGATCGGCGATCGCGCTCCAGGACAACGCCGTCGTTGATGTACCGGCTAGGGCGGCTTGTTCAAAATAATCCACCAGACTGAGGCCAGCCATGCGGGTCAAGTAGGCGGCGCTCATACCCTGCACCATGCCACCTGCGACATAGGTGGCAAAGTGGCCCTTCAGCACCGCCGTTAGCAGTTGGGTTGAGAGTTCCACCAAGCCCAGCTTGACGGTCAAACTAGCCAGATTGCCTGCGGCCGTCTTGGCTTCATCCAGGGACAGGTTGAAGCCGTAGATTTTGCCCAAGTCCATCATTAACTGGCCATTAATTGCCACAGTGGCCAGCACATCCAACGTGGGCACAGGATTGGCAAAGGCCGTTGCCGCCGCCACCCATTGCAGTTGCTCAATCAGGGGCATGGCCCGCTGCCGTCGCCGCTGGTTGAGGGTAGTCTGCACCTGCTGCCGCAGGGATTCTACCTGCCGTAGAGTGGTGGCAGTAACTAGGGCGGGGGTAGCCGCGATCGTCGCCTCTAGGGCGGGGTGGAGAGAGTCTAGCTTCGGGGCTACCGTTTCCATCGTTTCCTGGATGGTGCCGTCGGCCTGGTGGCGACGTACTTTAATTGGACGGGGGGCGGCGATGGTCTGCACGACGGGCACTGGAACCGGTAGAGTATCGACCCGTTGGTGCAACTGGCTGATAATCGTGTGTTGATCCGCCCCATCGTAGTGGTCAGATTTATTAAACACGAGAATCGCCCCCTGGCCGGTTAGCACTCTGGTCTTGAGTAGCGCAAACCAGGAGGCGGTAATATCGCCATCGGTGACCAGCAGCAGGGCATCGTCATCGGCCAGGGTAACATTGGCCACCATCGGGACAGTTGATTCTGCCGTGAAATCGGCCTCCTCTTGGGGAAACCCTAAGGCCTTCTCCAACATCAAGGGGGGCTCTGGCGAGAGGGAGACTTCCCTAAAGGTGACATCAGGAAAGAGTGGATCAGGCTGGGACTCCCCCGTTTGGGTGAGTAGCCGGATCAAGGTGCTTTTACCTGTGTTGGCATCGCCGACGACGGCAATCGTTAGGGATTCTCGATCCAGGGCTTGGTGGAGTTGCTGACAGCGCTGGCGGTAGTCCTCCAGCACTCCGTCATCCAGGGTTAACCCAGGGGGACAATCTGCCGTTTCTGCGGCCAGGGTATCGATTAGGCGGTCTAAAGCCTGAAGTTGCCCAGTGACTCTGGTGCGATCGACCACGGGGGGGGCAATGGGACGTGGAGGGACGGAAGGACGATCGCGGCCTCGCCACCACCAAATTCCAGTCCCTACAGCCATGGCACTCAGCAGGGTAGAACTGTCGAAAATGTTGAAATGCACTGTTTCTAGCAGCCATAGGGTGGCCGACAGTCCTAACCCTCCCACTAATATTGGTCGCTTCAATGCCATGTCAGTATCCTTGGAATGCTTTTAGGCGAGGTCGTGCCCCCGGCCTGCCGGTTGGCATTACCCAATCTATACGCCTGATGCCTAGTCTTGACCTATCACTATTCTTACAGAGGGAAATCTCGGCTTCCAGGCAGGAGGTTACCCCCGCTAATATAGTAAATTCCCCCTTGCCCCTAGACGTGCCTATCCCCCAAGACTTCACAATTACTGTATGCCGCGAAAAATTCAGGCGACCTTTGTCTGATCTGTGGATGGCATGGTCCCAGCGCAGCCACTGTCCCTCGATCGCCCCACGGCCAACTGAGGCACAGTAAACTGATGGAGCTATAACCTGATGGCGCTATGCTTTGATGTAGCCCCTCTGCCCTTCTGCCTCTAAAACCAAACCCGAAACTGAGTGTTTGACTAAACCGAGCTATGCCATCCACCATTTCCCCCGGAACCACCCTTCAAAATCGCTATCGTGTGCTGCAATTGCTGGGCCAGGGAGGCTTTGGGCGCACGTATTTGGCCGAAGATGTCGGTCGTTTTAATGAACGCTGTGCCATCAAGGAATTGGAGCCTCAGCAGGGGGATAAGTTTTCTGATAAGTCGCTGGAATTGTTCCAGCGGGAAGCCAATATTCTCTACAACATTAACCACCCTCAGATTCCCAAATTCCAAGCCATCTTTGAAGAGGACCAGCGACTGTTTTTGGTGCAGGATTTTATCGATGGCACCACCTATAGAGACTTGCTCAACCAACGGTTGACCCAAGGGATGACCTTTTCTGAGGCAGAAGTGCGGCAGTTTTTGCAGCACATGCTGCCGGTGTTGGCCCACATCCATAGCAAAGGCATTATTCACCGGGACATCAGCCCCGAAAATATTATGCAGCGGCAGAGCGATAGCCTGCCGATCTTAATTGATTTCGGGGTGGTCAAAGAGGTCGTCACCCGCATCCAAATGGCCGAGACCTCTACCCATGCCACCTCGGTGGGCAAGCTAGGCTATGCCCCTAGCGAACAAATTCAGTCAGGGCGGGCCTACCCCAGCAGTGACCTCTATGCCCTGGCGGTGACCACCATTGTGCTGCTGACCGGCAAAGAACCCCAGGATCTGTTCGACGATGTCAACCTGACTTGGAATTGGCAACCCTTTGCCAGCGTTAGCCCAGGCCTGGCTCAGGTGTTAAATCGAGCCATTAGCTACCGACCTGGCGATCGCTATCAATCGGTCAGCGAAATCGCCCAGGCCCTAGGGGCCAGCAATACGGCAAAGCAAACAGGGACGCGCCCCGCCCCGCCCCCATCCCAGGTGCGAACCGTGGCGGTGGGGCGACAATATCAGCCGACTCAAGTGGCGGCCCCATCTCCGATTCCGCCCACCACCTATGGCCCCCCTGCCATCAACGAAGACTCCTCTGTGTGGGAAAATCCCTGGGCGGTAGCCGCCATCGGCGGCGTTCTGGCCTTGGTGGCGGGCCTCGGCGGTTGGACAGTGGTGAGCCTGCTGAACCGCCCGCCCCAAACCACCCCAACCCCAACCCCAGAAATCACCCTCGACCCATCGCCCACCCCCACCCCTACCCCTGACCCCGTGGAGCCAGCTCCGGATCGACCGGTGGAATTTAACCAGACCCTGCGCCTTTCCCCAGGCCAGAGCAGAACTGTAACGGGCAGTCTGCGTAGTAATGAAACCATCAACTACCGGCTGTCTGCGGAGGATGGCCAAGTGCTGCTAGCCCGGATGGTTGGGGAAGGGGTGCTGTTAACCGTACTCACCCCCCAAGGGCAACCGGTGGAATCAGCGGCTGAGCGGGTGCCCCGTTGGCAGGGGACTTTGCCTAGTCGGGGGGAATACACCATTCAACTGCGCCCGGTACAGGGACTGGAGCAAAGCAACTACGAACTGGAGGTGAGCCTGAGTGCCGCCCCCGAGCCGGAACCGGAACCCGAGCCAACCCCAGATCCAGAGCCAACCCCGGAGCCAGAACCGGAACCCGAACCAAATGTGACAGAGCAACGGATTCAGATTCCCTCGGGTCAAACCAGTGTGCAGGTATCGGGGCAGGTTAGCCAGAATCGCACCCGCCGCTATGTGGTGAATGCCCGCTCGGGCCAGATGCTTTCCCTTGACCTGCCTACGGTCTCAGGCCCCGTTACCCTAGATGTGCGCTTTCCTGGCGGAGAGTTGATTCCCGATGCATCACGGGTGCTGTCTTGGCAAGGGCAGCTGCCCCAGGGGGGAGATTACCTGGTGGATGTCAAAGCCCCACGTCCGTCCGACTATACCTTGCGGGTGGCGGTCAACTAGTGCTGTCGGCTCCTGCCCTGCCCATCCTTACCAATCCACCATTAAACATACTTGCTCTATGGTCTCTCTAAATGCCTTATTGATCGCTGGCACCGATACTGATGTGGGTAAGACAGTGGTCACCAGTGTTTTGATTGCCCATTGGCAGGCGACCTACAGCGATCGCCCCCTAGGCCTGATCAAGCCCTGGCAGTCGGGAGTGGGGGATCGCGAACGCTACCAGCGATTGTTTTTCCCCAGTCGGGACCTATCGGCCATCACTCCTCAGTATTTTGAAGCTCCCCTGGCCCCGCCCGTAGCCGCAGCCCTAGAAGGGCGTACCATCGATTTGGCCCTAGCCTGGACCACCTTGGACGCTGCTATTCAACACTACCCTTGGGTATTGGTCGAAGGGCTGGGAGGCTTAGGCTCGCCAGTTACTCGGGAACTGACAGTAGCTGATCTAGCTGCGGCCTGGCACCTGCCTGTGGTGCTGGTGGTACCAGTCAAGTTGGGGGCGATCGCCCAGGCTGTTGCCAACGTGGCTCTTGCTCGCCAGACCAAGCTAGACCTAAGGGGCATTATCCTCAACTGCCCCCAGCCAGTGCCCCCAGAGACCCTAGACCAATGGGCCCCAGCCGATCTAATCACAGAACTGACTCAGGTGCCGGTACTGGGCACGATTCCCTATTTAAGTCAACCAGACGATAGGGTAACTCTGGCTGAAGCCGCCACAGCCCTACCCCTCGACTGGTTGCTACCAAACCAAGTCGTCACAACGGCTTGAGGTGACTTCTGAAAAACTTTCTACCGAGTGGTGGGCAATGGCCGCCCTACAAAAATGACTGGTTAAACCAACTTTTGTTTCAGGGCCCCCAACACCAATATTCTAGTGTCCAGTATCCTAGTGTCCAGCTCCCCTTGCTCTTCCCTAAAGCCTCCTACCCGATCCCTAGGGAAGCAGTCACGGCTACCCTTATCACAATTCACTAGCGCGACCACTGCCGCTTGAGGTGGTAAATCTGGCGGGGGAGGATAAAGCATCGTCAATCCTTTTGAATCCGTTGACAACTTGAATCTGTTGACAAACCTGATTGGTAATGTCAGACCCAATTAGCTGTCGCTAGTAGCCACTATCTTAACCGTAGGTCTTAATCATTTTAACCCTGAGGGGCAGGGTAACAGCCATACCGCTGAGATAGAATCAGCTAAGCCTATCCCAGGGTGGCCTCAGCCCTTTGAGCCATAGCCCAAAGAAGTTTGCTTTCGGATGCGTTCTAAACCGATAGTCAGAGTTTTGATGGTGGCAAATCAAACAGCAGCTGGTATACGCCAACGGTCCAGGCTATGGCCAACAGCCAGCCGCCGACAATATCGCTCGGGAAATGCACCCCTAAATATACCCGGCTGAAGCCGACAAAAAGCACGAACAAACCGCCAAACAGCATCAGCCAAAAGCGTCGGGGCGTGTGCCAATAGATTAAAATCAGGGCCAGCACCAAGGCCATAGAATAGGTGGCATGGCCGCTGGGAAAGCTAAAATCGCTGTGCAGCGGAACTCCCTCCCAAAGGCTGGGGCGCACTCGGTGCCACAGCAACTTCGCTACCATATTAAAGAAGGCGCTGCCTCCCATCACCAGGCCTACAAAAACCGCAGCCCGCCGTTGACCTTGCCAGAGCCCTAAGCCAATCATCCCGACAGAGACTGGCAAAACGCCCCAAAAGGTACCAACGTCAGTGGCGATCGCCATCAGCTGGTTCAGCTGGGGAGTAGCGTATCGATGCAGTCGTAGCAGAAAGGCTGTATCCCAAGCGGGTAGAGTGCGATCTGTCGCCACTACAAACCCCAGGGTCACCAGTGCCGCCAGGGGAAGTGCTACCCCCCACCAGATTGGGTTTAGAGACTTTTGTTCCATCTTTTTGCTGAAGCATACGCCAGAGCGGTCAGACAACCCAAGCTAAATCTGGGAAGTTTCATCTATTGTTCATACAAGCTACACCCATCTAGTACAACAAGTCAGAAAGATGAAGGCAGTAGAGCGATGCTCGTGCGCAGCAGACGGAACGGGGAATCCAGACCGTGCAGGGGCTTCCGCTCTAGCTAATAGACCCGTTATTTATATCTCAGACCACTAGTCTGCTGTCGCCTCAGTTGGTCAACCATTCCTGACATCCTCAGTTCTCCCCAGTGGTGGGCAATGCCCACCCTACGGTAGCTACGATCGCTGATTTAAAGCGGGGATGTTCTTTCTCGAAAATCTCTTAAGATCCCAGAGATCTTGCCGTACTATTCTATCGACCTAGGACAACCCGATAAACTGTCTAAATTGCTTCACTTTGCCTTGGTAGGGGGGATACCGCCAATCGATATCGAGCCAGGAGGGGCGCTTCATCACGCTCTTGAGATTGGAGAAGGTGTCAAAGCTATACTTGCCGTGGTAGGCCCCCATGCCGCTTTGGCCGACACCACCAAAGGGTAACTCCCAGGCAGACACTTGAAAAATAGTGTCGTTGAGGCAGACGGAACCAGCGGAGGTTTGGTCTAGCACGGTTTTTTGGACCTGCTGGTCGTGGGAAAACAGGTACAAGGCCAGGGGCTTGGGTCGCTGATTAATGGCGGCGATCGCTTCGGGTAACTGCCGGTAGGTCAGAATTGGCAGAATTGGACCAAAGATCTCCTCCTGCATGACGGGGTGATACCAGGTGACGTCATCGAGCAAGGTGGGAGCGATGTAGCGATCGCGGCGATCATGGACTCCACCCGCTAGTACCGTGCCCTGGTCTAACAGATTAACCAGGCGATCGAACTGGCGATCGTTGACAATTCTGGAATAGTCGGGGCTTTGGGCGGGGTCATCGCCATAGCAGTCTCGCAGGCGCTGCTGCAGAGCCTTTACTAGGGCTGGTTTGACCGATTCGTGCACCAGCAGATAGTCAGGGGCAATACAGGTCTGTCCGGCGTTCAAAAACTTACCCCAAACAATCCGCTTTACAGCCACATCCAAGTTGATGTCGGTATCGACAATGCAGGGGCTTTTCCCACCCAACTCCAGGGTGACCGGAGTGAGGTGTTGGGCCGCTGCCTGCATGACGATTTTGCCCACCCGCTCACCGCCAGTAAAAAAGATGTGGTCAAAGGTTTCGGCCAGTAAAGCTTGAGCCACATCGACGCCGCCTTCAACCAGGGCCACATGAGCCGGGGCAAAGGTGCTCTCGACCAAGTTAGCTAGTACCCCAGAGGTGGCAGGCGCCAATTCCGACGGCTTGAGCATGGCACAGTTGCCCGCTGCGATCGCGCCCATCAGCGGCGATATCATCAGCTGAAAAGGATAGTTCCAGGGGCCAATAATCAGCGCTACCCCCAGGGGTTCTGGCTGTACCCAGGCGGAACTAGGCCACTGGCTCAGGGGTAGAGAGGCCTTACGACGCTTAGCCCACTTGTGCAGGTGCTTAATGATGTAGTCTAGTTCGCTAATCACCCCCACTTCAAAGTAGCCCTCAAACTCGGGACGACCCAAGTCTTGGCGCACGGCGGCAATGATGTCAGCCTGGTATGCAACAATGGCTGTCCGTAGCTTGTTCAGGGCCTCCAGTCGAAACCCTAAGTCCCGAGTCTTACCAGTGGCAAAAAAATCGCGCTGGTGCGTCAACAGGTCAGACACTGTCGACAATGGAGCAGTTAGGGTCATAAATCAAATGGGTGAGGAACTATCTTTCTGTTTATTATTCTATACATTTCTTTACATCATCCCTTGCGCCCTTAGATAGATTTCCGTGATCGGCTGCTAAGCATCCACCGCTAACCCCACCACCCCAAAGTGTTGCATTGCGGAGGGTTGAGTATTATTAGCAGCAGTGCGCCCGCCTGGGCATCACGCGGCATATCAAGATAAGATGCCAAAGACCTGTTACAAAACTTGAGGTTTCTCAGTATGCTGAGATCACTATTGTCGCTGGTGTTAACCACCACCCTGGCCCTCAGTGCCATGGTGGGCCTGGCCCAGCCTGTTCACGCTAACCCCACAAATGCTATGCATCTCGCCGCTTTACCGTTGATTGGTAACCTATTCTCAGGTCAACGCCCCAGCAATCTGGGGGTCAAGGATGGCAAACTAGCCCCTTGCCCTAGTTCCCCTAACTGTGTGATCAGCCAGGGTAGCCCTGACGCTGATCATGCGATCGCGCCTTTGCAGTACGACGGTGACCCATCTGCGGCTATGGAAAAGTTGGTGGCTGTGGTTAAAGCGATGCCCCGCACCACGATTATCGAGCAGACCAACGACTACCTATACGCTGAGTTTGCCAGTCAGCTAATGGGTTATGTGGACGATGTGGAATTTTACTTAGACCCAGCAGCATCGGCCATTCAAGTGCGATCGGCGTCTCGTTTAGGCCAGTCTGACCTGGGGGTAAACCGCAAGCGAATTGAAGCGATTCGGAGCGAGTTCAGTTAAAGCGAGTTTAGTTAATCGATCGGTAGTGCTCTAATGTGATGAACTTCAGAGCACTACCAACTGGTCGGTCTCGTAGGCGGCCGAATAAGTCGGCTAATCATGGCTGAGATTTATGCCCTGATACCTATCCCTGACACCTGACACCCTCAGCACAGGTGGTCAGAACTCTGCCAGCCGATACGAGTCGTGCTATCCGCCGAAGCCAGCGGCAATCAGGAAAATGGCCCCAGCCAGGGCCAGTAGCGATAGAACTAGGCCAGCATTCCAACTACCTTTCCAAGAATAATTTTTGTCTGCCATGATCATCCTCTGTGTGGTAGCCCGTTAGAGGCAACGGCTACTCTGTGGTTAGATTGTAACGAACCACAGATTTGGGTGCAGAACTACTCCTGGCTCCCCCATTGGGCGTAGGGACCGTAGGTGGTCACCGGCCTAGAGAATCTGAGAGAGGAACTGCTTGGTTCGGTCTTCTCGGGGCTGATTGAAAAACGCTTGGGGGGTGTTTTGCTCGATCAAGCAACCGTCGTCCATCAGCACCACTCGGTCGGCTACTTCCCGAGCAAAGCCCACCTCGTGGGTAACACACACCATGGTCATGCCGGAATTGGCCAGTCCTCGCATCACATCTAACACTTCCCGTACCATCTCAGGATCCAAGGCTGAGGTCGGTTCATCAAACAGCATCACTTTGGGCTGCATGGCTAGGGAGCGGGCAATCGCCACCCGCTGCTGTTGTCCCCCCGATAATTGCCCTGGAAACTTGTGGGCCTGTTCTAAAATGCCAACCCGCTCAAGCAATTGCATGGCAACTTCCTGGGCTTTGGACTTAGGCCAGCGACGCACCCAAATAGGTGCCAGGGTCACATTTTGCAATACCGTCAGGTGGGGGAACAGGTTGAACTGTTGGAACACCATGCCCACCTCTTGGCGGATTGTTTCGATGTTTTTTAGGTCATGGGAAATAGTGATACCATCCACTTCAATGCTGCCCTTTTGGTACGGCTCTAGGGCATTAAAGGTACGGATAAAGGTGGATTTCCCAGACCCAGACGGTCCCATTACCACCAGCACTTCCCCCTTGTAGACCGTCATGCTGACGCCCTTCAGCACATGGAAACCATTGTGATACCACTTTTCCACATCCTTTGCGACAATTACGGGCTCGGTGCTCGGGGTTTGGGTGGATGGTTGCTCTGTTTGAGATTGTGTCATAACCTTGTTTTCCTGTATTGAAACTCTCACGGTTACCCCATAAGGGGCAGGGGGACAGCGGATTGCATGAGATTCGATTTGTTTAACCCTAAGGGGTTTCAGACACCCAAGCTGTTAGCGGCTACACGGAGCTGAGATCCATCCTGGCCCTAGCGCTCATCAGTATTGAGCTTGTCTTCAATCTTGCGGCTAGCCAAGGACATGGCATAGCAAAAGAACCAGTAAATCACCCCCAGAAATAAGTAAACTTCGGCATAGCGGCCCAGATAGCTAGGATTAGCCAGAATGGAGCGCCCTATCCCCAACAATTCTGCTAAACCAACAATGGCCAGCAGGGTGGTGTCTTGAAAAAGGCTGATAAACTGCCCCACGATCGCTGGAATGGCAATCTTCAAGGCTTGGGGCAAGATAATTAACCCCAGCGTGGCGGGAGTATTCAGCCCCAGGGACATGGCCGCTTCCCGCTGTCCTCGGGGTACAGCCTGCAAACCAGCCCGTACATTTTCGGCTAGGTAAGCGGCACTAAATAGGGCCAGGGCAATAATTGCCCGCAAGACGCGATCGGGCCGGGTACCCACCGGCAAAAACAGGGGAATCAACACCTGCCCCATAAACAAAAAGGCCACCAACGGCACCCCCCGGACGACTTCAATATAGACCGTAGACAGCCACCGCACAACGGGGAGGGCGCTGCGACGCCCCAAAGCTAACATCAGCCCCAGAGGAAAGCACAGGGCAATGCCACTCACAGCGGCTAATAGGGTTAACATTAGGCCGCCCCAATCATTGGTAGAGACTGGGGTTAGTCCCAAACCACCCCCAATCAGCCACAGGGCCACAAAATACGAGAGAAACCAAAGCAACGATACCCAATTACCGATACCTGGCCGCTGGCGTCCAGCCTGACGGCCGATCGCCGCCATCCCAGCCACGATAGCCACCATGGGTAGTAGCTTCAGGGAACTGGGGCGGGTGGGTGGAAACAGCACAATAAAGGCGCAGACGACCCCGAGGCCGATCAGCACATTGCGGCTAAATAGGGTTGACAGGTTACGGCTTAATACCCCCCACGACAGCCCGGCCAGCAGGCAAATCATCGCTAATAAGGCCCAGACTCGGGCATACAGACTGGAGGGATAGGTCCCCGTCATGAACAACCCAACATTATTTGGAATCACCTGCCATTGGGCTGTGGTTAAGGCCCAGTTAGCCAGTCGGAAGATGAACCAGCCTAAAATAGTCACCAAAACGACTGTCAGCAGACTGTTAAACCAATCGCTAAATAGGTTCTTTTTGGCCCAGGCCCAGGGACTTAGCCCCACCACCTCGGGGCGGGTTGAGGATAGGGCGTCAGGGGTGACGGTGGTCATGGGTTAGCGCTCCTTAAATTGCACGGTCCGGTTGAGTTGGTTCATGACCAGGGTGATCAGCAGACAAATCACTAAATACGTGGCGATTAGGACCAGAAAGACCTCCACCGGGCGACCGGTCTGGTTGTAGGTGGTGGTGGCCACGGAGTACATCTCGGGAAAGGCGATCGCAAACGCCAAGCTGGTGTTCTTCGTCAAGTTCATGTACTCGCTGTTCATGGGGGGAATAATCACCCTCAGCGCTTGGGGAAACACGACCAGTTGCATCACGGCACTAGCCTTTAGCCCCAGGGCATGAGCCGCTTCCCACTGGCCCTTAGATACAGATTGAATACCCGCCCGCACAATTTCGGCCACAAAAGCAGCCGTATAAAACACCAGGGCCGATAACGCGGCCACATATTCCCGCGACAGCCGCAGGCCGCCACTGACCCCACCGCCTTCAATCCCGGTCGGCATGGTCCAGTCTATGCCTAGGGTCAGTAACCCGATCCACATCACCCCCAGTAGCCCCAAGGCAACCAACTGCCGTTGTCCACCGGTGCCGGTTTCTACCCGCACCTTGATCCGCCATTGCCATAGGTAGACAGCCGCGATCGCCGCTACAATCGTAGCCGCAATAGCAAAAAGGGCCAGACCAGCACTGCTGGCCCAGGGAATATACACGCCTCGGTTATTTAAGAAGGCTATCCCCAGGAGCTCAATTTGGTTGGCAGGGTTGGGCAGCATGCCGTAGATGGCGAAATACCAGAAAAAAAGCTGTAGTAGCAGTGGAATATTGCGCACCAGACCCACGTAGCTGCGACTGAGTTTAAACAACAGCCAGTTCTTAGAAAAGCTAGCGACCCCCGCTGTCACGCCCAATAGCGTCGTCAGCACAATGCCAGCGGCCACGAGACTAATGGTGTTACTCAAGCCAACGGTGAGGGCCTTCCAATAGGGATCATTGGGACGGTATTGAATCAGGCTTTCACCAATGCTAAAACCAGCCTGGTTAAGCAGAAAGCTAAACCCAAATATCCGCCCCTGCCGGGCCATGTTGCGCGTTAAGTTACCGATAAAAAAGCTAGCCAGGGCCACCACAATCGCCAGGGTAATTACCTGAAAGGCAATTTTCCAAAAACGTTCATCCCGAAGCATTGCTTTCAGGTCAAATGACCTGTTGCCGCTATCTTGGGCCATGAAAATACCTATACCGAAAATGCGATGGAGCTTTAACGGAATTCCATCTCAACAATATCCTTAGCATAGGCACCAGCCCCAGAAGGGAGTCTCGCCAATCATCTGGATAAGGCATAAATGGAATACTCTAAGCAAAATAATCTAAGAGAGATGTCAAGAAAAGTTCAATTTGTTACAAGGTTTCATGAAAAAGGCACGGCAGTACCGTGCCTTGGATGATTTAGATCATCGCCCAGCTTGTGGCTTGCGAGCCAAGGTAGTCTTGCAAGCACTTAAGTCCGGGAACAATCCATCAGCGGAAGGGAGGCGAGTATAGCAACCCACCATCGGTCCAAAGTGCATTTTGGCCCCGCTCTAAATTGAATTGGGAACCACTGCCCAAGTTGCGATCAAAAATTTCGGCGTAGTTACCGACCTGGCTAATCACTTGATACATGAAGTCGTTAGGTAGCCCCATGTCAGAACCTAAGGTACCTTCTTCTCCCAAAAAGCGGGCAATATTTGGGTCTTCGCTACCCTTAAAGGAGTCAATATTCTCAGACGTAATACCAAACTCTTCCGCTTGCATGAGCCCAAAGGTGACCCACTTAACGACATCAAACCAAGTGGAGTCATTGTTGAGGGTTGCCGGTCCTAGCGGTTCCTTAGACATGGTGACCTCCAACAGCATGTGGGCGTTAGGGTCTGGCAGGGTACTTTGACGGGCAATTAATTGTGACTTATCAGACGTCATCCCCTCACAACGGCCCTCATCGTAAGCCGCATAAGCGGCATCCGCATCCTGGAAGACCACGGGCTCAAAGTCCACATTGAGTTGGCGCATCTGGTCCGTAAGGTTGAGTTCGGTGGTGGTACCCGTTTCCACACATACCGCTTTACCTTCAAAGTCTTCCAACGTGGTAATACCGCTGTCGGTACGTACCATCATGCCTTGGCCGTCGTAGAATGTCGTCGGAGCAAACTCTAGTCCTACGCTGGTGTCGCGGCTAATGGTCCAGGTGGTATTACGAGACAGCATATCCACCTCGCCACCGGCCAGGGCTGTAAACCGCTCAGTCGAATCTAGGCGGCGGTATTCAACGGCATCGGCGTCACCAAAAACAGCCGCTGCCACAGCCCGACAGACATCCACGTCTAGCCCTGAATAGCTTCCCGTGTCATCTAGAAAACTAAAACCAGGAATACCCCCATCTACTCCGCAGATTAACTGGCCTCGTTGCTCCACCACATTCATGCGGCTACCACCTGAGGAACCAGCCTCTCCTCCATTGGTCGCTGTATCGATATCCCCGCCACAGGCGACCATGGTCAGCCCTAACCCAGCAGCCAGCAAACCCGACTTGCGCATAAATCACACCTCACTCACAAAACATCATTGGGAAAATTCGAGCAGACCAAATGTTTAGTCTGCTTAACATTCCAATGAATTGCCATTTAACTTTGTATTCAAGGCGACAATATCTCTCTAAAGGAGGATGATCGAGGCGAAATCGATACCCCTGAGTAGCTCGCGCCACTATCACCGAATGACTTACCGATCTTGGGTCAAGTCACGAATCAGGGGAATTTTGGCGCGAATATAACGGCTTAGCTGATCGGTTTCAGCGGGATTAATCGGTCGCTGCCCAGCAAACTGTTCTATAAGCCAGTGCACAAGGCTATTGTCATCCAAGGCCAAGAGCTGACTCCTTTGAGTCCGATCTACTAGAGACCATAGATGGCGCAAGAGCTGAGGATTCATAGCAGCACTTAATAATTTCTTTAGATTTATCCTAATAGAATTCGCTAGTCTGGGGAACCAAAGTATGAAATTATTAATTTTATTTTCCCAGGTAAAAACAGTGGGAAACGGGGAAAATTTCCCCTGAGGCAACTACAGTGCCTTCCTGTGGCCGTTAACCCAGTCTTGCCCAATCTGAGTCGTGATTTCGGAGTTAAGGACCCCAGTCCTTTCTATCCGCACTTCTCCTGTGCCCAAAAAACGGTGCATCATTTAGGCCGTAGCGACATCCCCCTGCTGGGCGACGATGCGGCTAATAGGTAGGGGGCCAGGAAGGCTTCGCCGACATAAAGGAGCATCACCGCTCTCCCTTAGGGCCTGGGTCAGGGACTGAATGGCAGGGTGTCTTTGGTGCTATCTTGAAAGCTGCCCGTAACGGCTCGGGTTGCTGCTGGTAGCGGCTTGCTGGGTGCCAAGGCCAAAGTACTGATTGACCACCTATGGCGATATCGCCATAGGTCGATATCGCCATAGGTGGGTAGCTAGGTTACAGCGCTTCGCCAAAGGTATCGACCCAATCTTGCCCCAGCTGAATCGTAATGTCAGAATTTAGCGCCCCAGTGCTTTCTACCCGCACTTCGCCAATGCCCAGGAATCGATGCACCATTTCAGCACTGGCCATATCACCCTGTTGCGCCACGATACGGCTGATCGGCAGGGGGTTGTTCAGGGTCTGGTCCACGTAGATATTGGCATAGCCACTATCTTGCAGGGCCCGGGTTACGGCTTGCACAGCGGATTGATTGCCCGTGCTATCTTGAATGGCCACCCGGGTGAGGTGAGGCGATGGGGCACTAGCCACCGAACGGTTGCTACCCACACCAAAGTACTGACTGACCAGGGCATCAATTTCCCGGTGGTTAGGCAGCCAATAGCTGAGAGTAAAGTCTTGGGGGCGACTAAAGGTACCCGGCAGCATCAGCATTTGCACGTTAGAGCGGTTGATTTGAGCCCCATAGCCTACGAGTGCCAGCAATTCTTCTACCGAAAGGTTGGTGTCCACGTTGGATTGAATCACCGAAAGAATTTTAGGTAGCCGGGTGATAGTGGCCGGGTTGAGGGCTTGTTCGGTCAGGGCTCGCATAAACATTTGTTGTCGCTGCACCCGCCCAATATCCCCCTGGCGATCGTAGCGAAACCGCAGAAATTGCATGGCTTTATCGCCATCCAGGGTTTGTTCCCCAGCCTTGAGGTTGATATAGAGGTGCTGACTATCATCTTGGTAGCGCATGTCTTGGGGAACGTTGACCGTTACCCCCCCCAAGGCATCGATCAGCTTTTCTACCCCCTGCACATTAATTCGCATATAGCGATCAATCGCCACTCCCCCCAGCAAATCACTGACCGACTCCGCCGCTAGGGCGGGACCACCATAGTAGTTAGCTTCGTTCAGCTTAGTGAGTTGGCCGCGCACATAGGTGCGGGTATCTCGGGGCAACGACAGCACCACCAACTGCTCGGTCTGCGGGTTAAAGCGCAGCAGCAGCATCGAATCGGAGCGGCCATCGAAGGAATTGACCAGGGCGTGGTAACCCAGGTTGCGCAGCTCGGGGGGAACGTCGTTGAGATCTGAGGTGAGTACCTTGGTTCCTAGAACCAGAATATTCACTGGACGGGTGAGGCGAGGTAATCGCAGGGTGCTGTCGGTGGCAATGGGCACATCTTGGCTAAAGACGCTGGCTTCTTCGGGGGTAAGGGACCCCTGCATCAGGGGAGTCGAGGTGAGGGATACAGCTAATAATGCCCCAGCCGTGGCTGATACACTGGCTACCCCAGCCAGGGCAATACCTAACCCCAGCAAACGGTGAATCCGCCAGGGCGATCGCTTTGACTTTCCAGGGCGATTAGACATGGTTGGGGATTTAAGATCTTGAGACCTGCGATTGGACACCGACTACCTCACACGCCACTAACTGCACATGCCCAAGGGGCTTTGCCTAGTTATATCTTGCAAGCAGACAAGGGAATTGATCAGCAGCATAGTACCAGCCCTTAAAGCGTCTGCTCAGTCATTATGTAGCAGGTTGGCTGAAATGACGCGATTTTTTTAAGAATTTGCCCCGCTGGGCCAGTCAGTGTCCTGATCTGAGCTTATGGAAGCCGCCGACTGAGCTGGCTCAACCCCGGCAGCTTAACGCTCTTGCCTTGCAGCAGGCGGACCATTAACACCAGGTTAGTCAGGGTATAGCCCGTAGTCATCAGGGTATTGGTAATCAACAATCTGAGGGACAGCCCTGGGGCCAGATAACTGCCGGTACTCAGTAGACCGTAGAAGATCAGCCAAGTTAAGGCCAAGGTGACGACTAACCGACTGACGGACTGCTCTTGGGGGCTACCCTGCTTAGTGATCAAGCTGTACAGGGAGGGCACAACGCCAAAGATGGGCACCAGATAAATCATCAACTTTAGGCGTTCTAGGGTGTCACTGGGCTGAGATGGGGTGCGCTTCATAGGGCTAGATCTACCTGAGAACATTGGTCAATTGGTGAGGGCCATGATAAGTTATGGCCAGTTTTGCCTAACTAGCCAGTTTTCCCTATTTAACTAAGTGGGGATAGGTTGATTCTGCCATTGTCCGGAGATGGCTGACCGGTCAAGCCGCTGGGTGCTCCTAACAGTTAAGCGTGTTCCAACTAAATACTGGTCCGGAATACTGGTCCGGAGCCTTGCCACGACCAGCCCAATGGGCCGAGTTGGCGTCCTGGCAATGGATGTTTTTTGAGTTGGGATACTTTAAGACCCTGAGACATCTACCTTAACCCTGGGCGTTACTGTCATACGTACATAAAAGGAGGAATATTTTGGATAATCTGAGCGGATGGATGGCTACCCTGCAAGCAATAATCACTGAATTTGGCCTAAGCTTGCTGGCGGCTTTGGTTATTTTTATCGTTGGTCGCTCGATCGCCCAGTTGATAGGCCGTACGACCAAAGGAGTAATGGTTAAGCGGGGGGTCGATCCGACCCTGGTCAACTTTACCGCCAGCTTGGTTTACTACGTCTTATTGGCGTTTGTGCTGATTGCCGCCTTGAATCAGTTGGGCATTCAAACGGCCTCGTTTATTGCTGTGCTAGGGGCCGCAGGTCTGGCCATTGGTCTAGCCCTGCAGGGGTCCCTGTCTAACTTTGCCGCTGGGGTGCTGATGATTATCTTTCGCCCCTTTAAGGTAGGGGACTTTATTGAAGGGGGCGATACCCTAGGCAGTGTGGAAGAAATTGAACTGTTTACTACCTCCATTATTACCCCCGACAATGCCAGGGTGATTGTGCCCAACTCCAAGCTGATTGAGGGCAACGTGACCAACTTTACAGCCAAGCCCACTCGCCGAGTGGAAGCCATCGTCGGCATTAGCTACAACGATGATATTGAGCAAGCCCGTCAGTTCATTTTGGCTGAAATTGCTAGGGACTCTCGTATTTTGGCTGATCCCGCCCCTTCGGTTAGCGTGATCGACCTGGCTGACAGCAGCGTGGACTTACGGGTGTGGGCCTGGACAAACACCGCTGACTTTTTAGCTGTCACCCTAGCCTTGCCTGAGCGGATCAAAGTCCGGTTCGATGCCGAAGGCATCAACATTCCCTTTCCCCAGCGGGATATACATATGTTTCAGCAGAATTAAGGGTATCGGGTTCACGGTTTGCGGCTTTTCCTGGCACCGTAGACCATACACCTTGCACCGTTCACCTACTACCTCCCCCCCCGTCTAAAGCGCATCAAAAATCTGGTGGGCCATGGATAGTTTAGAGCAGGGGGGAATGGCAATTTGATCACCGGTTCGGGTGATGATGATGGCTTGATTGCGATCGCTACCAAAGCCACTGTCAGCCACATCCAGCGGGTTAGCCACAATCGCATCCAGCCCTTTGCGCTGCAGTTTGTCCAGGGCAGGGGACACGATATCCCCGGTTTGGGCCGCAAAGCCAATCAGTTTTTGGTGGGGCTGACGCCGCTGAGCTAGGTCAGTCAAGATATCTGGTACGGGCACTAGGGGCAGCAGGGCGGGCAACTCAGCCTTGGCCAGTTTGCTATCCGCCTGGGTGGCTGGTTTCACATCAGCCACAGCGGCGGCCATCACCACCCAGTCCGCTTGTGGCAGATGGTGAATCATGGCCTGGTGCATCTCGACGGCTGAGGTCACCCCGATCGTTTGCACCGAGCCCAAGTGTGCTTGTAGGGTGTCGGCTATTGGCCCATGTACCAGGGTGACCCTGGCCCCCCGGTGGAGGGCTGCCAGGGCCAAGGCCACCCCCATTTTGCCAGTGGCGGGGTTGCCAATAAACCGGACTGGGTCCAGATATTCCCGAGTACTGCCCGCACTGATTAAGACGTGCTGGCCTACCAGATCCCGTTGCCCGCCCGTGTGCAATCGAGACTCTATGGCCATCAGCATATCGTCGGGTTCAGCCATCCGTCCTGTGCCCACGCGATCGCAGGCTAGCACCCCACTACCGGGCTCCACCCCGTGATAGCGAGGATCTTGCATCACTAGCTGCCAATTACGCTGCACCACCCGCTGCTGCCACATGTCAGTATTCATAGCTGGGGCCAGCAGCACCGGACAGGTGGAGGCTAATACGGTATTCGTTAACAAGTTATCCGCCAGGCCATAGGCTAGCTTTCCTAACGTATTCGCACTAAGGGGGGCAATCACCAGCAGTTCCGCCCATTCTCCCAATGCAATATGTAAAGGACGACCTTGATCGGACTGCCAAAAACAGTCATCGGTATAGGCCTGGTGGCGAGAGAGGGTAGCTACTGTCAAAGCTGGCATGAAGGCTTGACCCTGCTGAGTCAAAAGGCAACGCACCTCTACCCCAGCCTTGGCCAGGGTAGAGATGACATAACCTACTTTGTAGGCGGCAATGCCACCGCATATACCCAGTAGCACCCGCCTTGGGGCGTGCGACGTCACCCTAGGCCCTACTTAAGACTCATCATAGGGTTCTAGATCTAGCAGATAGATGTATGACTCGACCAGTTCTGGACGCTGAAATGCCAACGCTCTAAGCAGATGCCAGTCCTGTAGACCTTCGAAAGCACTATCGTAGGCATCGGCCTCTAACCGACGGGCCAGTTCGTCTACGGTGTCGGGCGTCATTTCAGAAACTGTCTGCTGCGACACATGTAGGCTTAGCATAGTCTTTTCCCCCATAGCGATATCTGCACCGAGCTATAACAGCCATAGCCCATGCAGTTCACTTCTCTATCCTAAAGGGTCGGGTCCAGTCTGCTAGAGCGTCTGCCGCAAATCTTCGCAAAATCCCGCCATGATCTGGAGAGCCTGGGGCGTAACTTCATGCCCCATAGGAAGTTCCTGGAAGGTAGCGGGCTGCCCCTGCTGATCTAGGGCGGTTCTAGCCCGATGGGCCTGTTCAATCGGTACGACCGGATCAAACGAGCCGTGGATCATCAGCAATGGACGGGGACTGATGGGCGGACAGGCCGCACCATGCAAATAGCCACTCAAACAGATTTGCCCCGCCAGGGGAAGCTGACCACCCACATCCAAAGCCATGGCTCCCCCTTGGGAAAATCCAGCTAGAATTGTGCGTTCTAGGGGAATCTGGCTGGTGTCAGCCAGGTCTGCAAGCCAGGCCGTGAGTTGTTGCCGACTGGTTTGGAGGTCGGCCTGGGCCTCAAAATCCGGGGGGTGACGAAAATCATAGGTTGCCGGGAAGCCGTACCACATACGTCCCCCAGGCACTTGGGGATGGGGCAGGGGGGCATCGGGAAACACCATGGCCGTATTCGTGAGCTGCAAGTAGGGGGCAAGCCCGGCTAAGTCAGCGGCATTAGCCCCCC
>SLIY01000018.1 GCA_007135385.1 Leptolyngbyaceae cyanobacterium CSSed165cm_216 | reverse complement strand
CTTTAATTCTAGCCAATCCCTTGTATATCAAACACTTCACCCCTTCCTAGCGTTTCTTTCTCTCTCCACTTCTCGCCCTCAGAGCCTCTTTCCCATGTCTAGGTCGGAAGAGCCATTTAGTCTATGCATATGAGAGAGAGTATCCTTGGAATGGAATCAGTTATAGACCTGACTTCTCGATTTTCCCAAATGGATCATCGCGCGTGATTATTTTGGAATATTTTGGTCTTGAAGGGGATGTAGATTATGACTTGATGACATCGCAAAAAAGGAATTATTGGAAAAATAACAAAAAATTTGATTTTTTAGAATTCACCCCAAGAGACTTTGCAGGAGGAGAAAACAGTTTTTCCGCTTTGCTAAAGAATAAGATTGAAGCCTTAGGTTGTCAATGTCATCAATTATCTGAGGAGGAGATTTGGGAAAAAGTTGAGAAAAGGGCTAAATCCGACTTTTCTAAAGCCATGAAGCAGTTTATTCAACGTGCTCGAAAACAAAAACTATCCTTGGAGGATCTAAGGCATGAAATAGCCTCGTACTCGTCTGAGACAGATATTGAGGCTCAATTTCTAGGGCTTGGGGTTTTATTTTTCAAAGGGTACTTGAGCAGTCTCGAAAATGAAGGCAAGGAAGACTTTGATGGCTTAATGCAAAGGGCTTCGGGCCTAAAAAGTCCGGTCAAACAAAATTTAATCGTCGGCTTGGCAGTGGCGATCTAAAGCAAATTAAGTTTATTATGATCGACGAGTATCAAGATTTTTCAAATCTCTTCCATGATCTCATTGAAAGCATCAAAGAGCAAAACCCAAATGTAAATTTCTTTTGTGTTGGTGATGACTGGCAAGCAATCAATGGATTTGCGGGATCAGATTTAAAGTATTTTGAAAATTTTGAAGATTCATTTGAATCTCCTTGCAAATTATATATTTCCACAAATTTTCGCTCCGCTCAACCAATCGTATCTATGGGTAACCATTTGATGGATGGTCTTGGAATAGCTGCCAAAAGCCATAAAGCCCATCGTGGCTCTGTGAGAGAAGTGTATCTTGATCAATTTCGATCTTCTCCTCAAGAGGAAGCACAGTTTGGAGACAAAATTACACCTATAGTTCTACGAATTATAAACAAGCATATTTATCAACAGGAAAGAATTGTCTTATTAGCCCGAATGTATAACCTCCCGTGGAGCGTTGCCTACGGTGAGCAAAAATATAAGATTGACGAAAATGATCTTTCTCGTTTCTTAAAGCGAATTCGTAGTTATTTTCCTAAATCCTTCCAGGATTTAATTACCATTTCGACAACTCATAGCTATAAAGGTTCTGAAGCTGAAACTGCCATACTCTTAGATGTAGTAAACGGAAGATATCCTCTTATTCATCCCAATTGGATATTTTATCGAATCTTCGGGGATACTATTGAAGATTTAATTGATGAAGAGAGGCGATTGTTATATGTAGCAATAACAAGAGCTATGAATAATTTATATATCATTACAGATTCAAACAATCGATCACCTTTTCTTGAAGATATAGGAAAGAAAAGGATGCCATATAGGCTAGATTTCAACGAATATCCACCTCTGCCATACGAAGTTCAGCATATTATCATTAGAGTCGGTGGAAAATGTGGAACTGGCTCAACGCCTACTATAAGAATCAAAGAACTACTGAAATTAGATCAATATGATTTCTTTAGAGGGCAGACATCATGGAAGCATTGGTATAAACGTTTTCCGGTGCAAGATTTTCATGCTCAAAATGTTTTGCAATCTAGCCCTTGGTTAGCGCAAGCTGATGATATAGAAATCCGCTTGTACGATGACTCAAAAAATTCTGATAGTCCCGAAGATGCCTTAGGGATTTATCAGATAGAAAATGGTCAACTCAAGCTTTTGTATGATCGCATTTCATCTCCTTAAATTAGCGATTCTGTATTGTTGACCTGAGGTTGTCGATCTAATTCATAAAGGGTTCATCGTCAGGAAAAACTACGTCCTCATAAATCTGGGAGAGGGAGATATCGAGATTCACGCTCGCCAAGTTGAGGGAAATGTCAGGAATTGTCAGCGCAGATAGGTCTGCCAGTGGGTTAACCAACTCCCAGTTATCCCGCTCGTTGCGCCGATAGCACTCTACCAAGACCCGGTCGGGGTCGATGAGCACATATTCTTTGAGGGTCTCAATGCGGCGGTAGTGGCGAAATTTACGACCGCGATCGCGGGCTTCTGTAGACTCCGACAATACCTCGATTACCAGCGAAGGATAGCGGATATAGGAGCGAGCGCTGGCGTCTCGTGGGTCGCAGGTGACGCTGACATCAGGATAGTAAAACGGCCCCGATTCAGAAACAGCGACTTTGGCATCGCTACTGAGAACCTTGCAGCCTTTACCCCGCAGGTGGGGGCGCAGGATGGCCACTAGGTTTACCGCAATCTGGTTATGGGGAATGGTGCCACCGGTCATGGCCACAATATGGCCATCCATATACTCATACCGAAAGGGCTGCTGAGCTTCCCAATCCAGGTATTCCGCAGGGGTGAAGGTGGGCTGAGGCTGGGCAACCATGGATTTTCCCGCGCTAGGGATGATCTACTTCTAGGGTATCGCTAGATTTATCGGCTCATTCTATCTGGATAGCCGGGGCGCTATTCTACTGGGTGATAGTTCTTGTGGGATGGGCCTCTGGCCTGTCCCTGGGATCTGGACAGCCAGGATGGTTATCCCACAAGAATCATTTAACCTATGGCCTGGCGCTGGGAGTAGATTTCTTCCATCAGCAGATCGCGCAGTTCGTTGGCGATGTCGTTGGGGGGGTAACCCGCCAGGGCTCGGCCAATCAGGCGTTCTGCCTCACGGAGTTCGTGGCACTCTAGAGCAAGTACAGCGGCGCTGCGGTGCAGCACGGCGCGGGTGGGTTCTAGGTCAAGCTGGTTGGCGACTAAGTCTGCTGCGGCCCGTTCTTTGGCAAAGGCCTCTTTAGTGAAGGCTAAAACCGCCTCCATATCGCCCCGCTGTCTCGCCAAAATGGCCTGGTCGGCCAAATCCATAGCTTCTCGATGGAGGGACTCTAGGTTCTGCATTTTTCTACAATACGGGCCTGGGGGGTGCCAAACTCAACCACCGTCACGTAGCCAGGGGCTACCGAGTCTGAGGGGCTGATCTGCTTTAGCTTTATCTTAAGCCGGGATTGGAGGAGGGCTTCAGAACCATTACGAATGCCTGATACTTCTAAGCGGGCTTTCCGCTGAAATAGACCCCCCGCCTCGTCGATGGAGCCGAGCCAAAAATCGAAGCCAAATCCTTTGCCCTTAATGGATCGCTCGATGATGGTCAGGCCAGTGCAAAAGGGCATGCTGAGGGCGGCCATGCCGTAGGCTCCATACTCGGTTGCCACGTCTTGATCGGCGTTGAACCGGCGGATGACATCATCTGCTGCTGTCCATTGCAGCTCAATTTCACCGGATTGGATGCCCTCGATGCGTAGATTGACAGGGTGGCTATGGCCCTGCTCGTCTAGGCAAACGGCGGCGGCTTCGGCACACATGGCCCCAAAGGTGATTGACCAACCGGGCCGCTCGGGTCTGTTTTGGCAGAGGTCATCTAGGTGCAGCGTGGCTAGGAGGCTACCGTCGGTCATGGCGTATGGGGCTTGGGCATCGTGGCTTCAGCATATTACCAGGTGTGATGGGGCTGCCCCAGCGATGGGCTGAGGGCGATAGGCTTAGGCCAACCACTGTGTCCCTGCTGTCCCTGGGTCTCGCCAGCCTGGTCAAACTGTCCCTCTTATCTCTGCACGTTAGCTTCATGTTGATCGCACGCCACCACGCCGAATGGTTATCGCTAGTTGAGGCCTCGGGGCCGTTTCTCAGCCTGCAAGTGCTGCTGGAGGCTTTCCCCAGCGGGCTAGAGGCCCACGATGCCGATCGCTTCCGCGCCCTGCGGGCTGCCTACGAAGAATGGCTCGACTACCGCAGCGACCCGGCGATCCATCGGGCCTGGGTGAGCTGGGTGCTGACGGATCTGCTGGAGTTTCCTGACGAGGTGCTGCTCAGTGGGCAGGGCATTCCCCCGGCGCTGAAGGTGACCTTTGCGGAGCATCAGCTCACCCTGCGCCCCGACTGGGTGGTGGTGGAGCCTGACGGCGGTAAGCCGCGCCTGCTGGTGCAGGTGGTGCCAACCGAGCAGGGGTTAGAGAAAACCTATCGCGGCTCGCGGTGGAAGGCGTCTCCGGCGACGGGGATGATGGAGCTGCTGCACGCCACCGACGTGCGCCTGGGGCTGTTGACCAATGGCGAGCAGTGGATGCTGGTGAATGCCCCCAGGGGCGAGGCGACGGGGTTTATCTCCTGGTATGGCAACCTGTGGCTGGACGAAAAGCTGACCCTGCGGGCGTTTCAGAGTTTGCTAGGGGTGCGGCGGTTCTTTGCGGCAGATGCGGGGGAAACCCTAGAAGACCTGCTGGCCCGCAGTAAAGATGCCCAGCAGGAGGTCACCGACCAGCTGGGCTTTCAGGTGCGTAAAGCGGTGGAGGTGCTGGTGCAGGCCATTGATCGCATTGACCAAGACCGCGATCGCACCCTACTGACCGGCCTACCCGAAACCGCGCTGTATCAGGCGGCGCTGACGGTGATGATGCGGCTGGTGTTTTTGTTCTCGGCAGAGGAGCGCGATCTGCTGCTGCTGGGGGATCCGCTTTATGACCAGTTCTATGCGGTCTCTACCCTGCGTGCCCAACTGCGCGAATTAGCTGACCAGGCAGGGGAAGAACTGCTAGAGCGCCGCTACGATGCCTGGGTGCGGTTGCTGGCCACGTTTCGGGCTGTCCACGGCGGCATTCATCACGATGCGCTGAAGCTGCCCGCCTACGGGGGGCAACTGTTTGACCCCGATCGCTTTCCGTTTTTAGAAGGGCGACCGGCTGGCACCCACTGGCAAGAGACCCTAGCGGCTCCCATCCCCATCAACAACCGCACGGTGCTGCACCTGCTGGAGGCGCTGCAACTGCTGCAAATTAGGGTGGGTGGCACGGTGGAGCCGCGCAAGGTGTCGTTTCGGGCGCTGGATATTGAGCAGATTGGCCATGTCTATGAGGGCCTGCTCGACCATACGGCGGTGCGGGCCAAGGGCACCATTCTGGGGTTGCTGGGCACCAAGAATAAGCAGCCGGAGGTAGCACTGGAGGAACTGGAGCGGCTGCACAGCAAAGGGGAGCAAGACTTACTGACCTTTTTGAATAAGGCCACCGGTAAGTCGGAAGCGGCACTGAAGAAGCTGTTGCCAGCCTCTGGTGGGGTAGCCGTCTCGGCTGGCCAAACCCCAGAGGGGACAGACCAGAGGTCTATCCTACAAGAGCCAAACCATGGCCTTGACCCTCAGGAGCGTAACCAGTTCCTAATCGCCTGCCACAATGACCCGGCGCTGTTTCAGCGGGTGCTGCCCTGGGTCAAGCTCATTCGTCTCGATACCTTTGACCAGCCGACGGTGATACCGGCGGGTAGTGTGTTTGTGACCCAAGGCAGCGATCGCCGCGAGACGGGCACCCACTACACCCCCAAAACCCTGACGGAAGAAATCGTCAAATACACCTTGGAGCCGCTGGTCTACGCAGGCGTAGCGGAGGGCAAACCCAAGGAGGAATGGCGGCTGAAGTCGGCCCCGGATCTGCTGGCGCTGAAGGTGTGCGACATGGCCATGGGCAGCGGTGCCTTTTTGGTGCAGGTGTGCCGCTACCTGTCGGAGCGGCTGGTGGAAGCCTGGGAACAGGAAGAACCCTCTTGTGGAATAGCCGTCCCGGCTGCCCAAACCCTAGGGACAGGCCAGAGGCCCATCCTACGGATTTTGCCGGATGGCTCGCTCTCCGCTGCCGAACCGGGGGAGGCCATTCTGCCCAATGACCCCGATGAGCGCCTGGCGATCGCCCGCCGCATTGTGGCCGATCGCTGCCTCTATGGGGTAGACAAAAACCCGATGGCAGTGGAGATGGCGAAGCTCTCCCTGTGGTTGATTACGCTGCAAAAGAATCGACCCTTTACCTTTCTCGACCATGCCCTGCGCTGTGGCGATTCGCTGCTGGGGGTGACCCGGCGAGAGCAGATCGAGTTTTTGAACCTGAACCCCGATAACGAGGCGGTGCAGTTGCGCACGGTATCGGAGATTTGGCGACCGCTGCTGGCCCAGGCGATCGCCAAACGTCAGGAGCTAGAGAGCTTTACGGTGAACGATATTCAAGACCTGGCCCGCAAGGAGGCGTTGCAAGCGGAGGCGGAGGCGCTGACGAGCAACATCAAAATTGCGGCAGATTATTTGATTGGCGAGGCGCTGGCCCAGGCGGGCAAGACGGGGAACCTTGAGGTTGAAGACCTGGGGGTGCTATCGGGGCTGGTTACGGATGCTCTGGAGGAACCGGATGAGCAACAGCGGGAAAACAAACTGCGGCAGATTCGGGATAAGGCCCAGCGAATGCTGAATGCAGGCAAGCCAGAGGGACAGCCAACCAGGGAGCCGTTTCATTGGGCGTTGGAGTTTCCAGAGGTGTTTTTGGAAGAAGGGGCACCGGCAGGATTTTCGGCAATTGTAGGAAATCCACCATTTCAGGGAGGATCAAAAATAACTGGCACCGTTGGAGATGATTATAGAGAATTTTTAGTGGAAAGAATCGCAGGGAATCAACGAGGAAACGCAGACCTTTGCACTTTTTTCTTTTTGAATTCAAGTCATCTTATTCGAGAGAGCGGAAACTTTGGCCTGATTTCAACCAATACAATCTCTCAAGGTGACACTCGTGAAGTTGGTCTAGACCAATTAGTTTCCAAAGGATTCTCTATTTTTCGTGCCATTCCTAGCTGTAAATGGCCAGGGACAGCCATGCTGGAGGTATCTTATATTTGGGTGCGAAAAGGCGAATGGAATGGCAAATATAGTTTAGATGAAAAAACTGTCTCTGGCATCACTCCATTCTTAACTATTCCTGGCAAGACCATGGGGAAACCTTATATCTTGCTTGCCCAAAAAAATAAATCATTCTTAGGAAGTAAGCCTTCGGGCCTAGGCTTTATCCTAAGTTATGAAGAGGCTCAAAACCTAATTATAGAAGAGTCTAAAAATGCTGAAGTTCTTTTCCCTTACTTAAATGGGCAGGATCTTAATTCACATCCAGGTCAATCAGCAAGTAGATGGATAATTAATTTCAGAAATTTCCCATTAGATCACGAACATGATAATCCTAAAAATCCTAAGGGTTCACCATATGCAATAGAATATCCTCTTTGCTTAAGCATAATTAGCGAAAGAGTAAAGCCTGAGCGGGATAAAAAGTTATCTGGAAATGCTACAGATAAAGATGAGGCTAGAAGATGGTGGCAATTCAAAAGACCTACGATAGAACTCTATGAGGCGATTTCAAGCCATGAGCGGGTTCTTGCTATTCCTAGAGTCAGCAAGTATCTGACAGCTTCTATGGTTTCTACAAATATTGTTGCAAGTGAAGCCACAGTAATAATTTCTTCGGATTCATACGGTGATTTTGCATTAGTGCAAAGTACCTTGCATGAGGAATGGTCTAGAGCTCAAGGCTCAACTTTGGAGGGGACTGTAAATTAGTTTGTGTCAGAGGTCAAAACAGGATCTAATGAACTAACTACCAAAGGTAAGCCCAATGACCTTTCGACCTGAACTAATCGACGAGTTACTCAAAGACTACCAATG
>SLIY01000097.1 GCA_007135385.1 Leptolyngbyaceae cyanobacterium CSSed165cm_216 | reverse complement strand
CTCTAACCCATCAGCTGCCCAAGCCCAGCCCATTGCTCCCCAAGCAGAGCCAAGGGTAGCCAACACCACAACGCCCCAGTAGTATGCCCCCACGACGATAAGCTCCCTGAATGGATTGGCTAGCGTTATCGCTTTATCCTACTTTAATCGCTTCTATTCAACGACAATTGGTTATAAATTAGTCACACCTGCAGATAGCTGCCGATGGCTCTGTTTTGACTCGAGATTACTGGGCTTGGGCCTGGATAGCGGTAATCGCTACGGTATTGACAATGTCCTCCACGGTGCAACCTCGGCTGAGGTCGTTGACCGGTTTTTTCAGCCCTTGCAGCACTGGGCCAATGGCGATCGCCCCGGTTTCCCGCTGCACGGCCTTATAGGTATTGTTGCCTGTGTTCAAATCCGGAAAAATCAGCACCGTAGCCTGGCCCGCCACCACTGATCCCTGCATTTTCTGGGCCCCCACCTCTAAATCCACGGCGGCGTCATATTGGATCGGCCCTTCGATCGGCAGGTCAGGTCGGCGATCGCGGGCCAATTGGGTTGCCGCCCGCACCTTGTCCACTTCGGCCCCCTGGCCAGAATCTCCAGAGGAATAAGATAACAACGCCACTTTCGGTTCGAGGCCAAAGGTGCGGGCCGTATCGGCGGAGGCGATGGCAATTTCCGCCAGCTGTTCGGCGGTGGGATTGGGGTTAATGGCACAGTCACCGTACACCAGCACCCGATGGTCAAGGCACATAAAAAATACCGACGACACCACCGAAAACCCCGGCTTAGTTTTGACAAACTGTAGAGCAGGACGGATGGTGTGCTGGGTGGTATGTACGGCCCCAGAGACCATGCCGTCGGCATCCCCTAAGTACACCATCATGGTGCCGAAATAGGACATATCCATCATCACATCTAAGGCATTATCTAGGGTGACCCCCTTGGACTGGCGCAGCTCAAAAAAGGTCTGGGCATAGGAGTGGAGGCGATCGCTGTGGGCCGGGTCCACAATCGTTAGCCGGTCTAAGTCCAGGCCAATGCTGTGTTTGTTCAACACCTGTTGGATGTCAGGGCGATTGCCCAGCAGGGTGAGATCGACAATTTCCCGATTGAGCAGGATCGCAGCCGCTCTTAGAATGCGGGGGTCATAGGCCTCGGGCAGCACAATCTGCTGACGCTTGGCCTTGGCCTGGTCTAACAGATTATGGGTAAACAGCTTGGGGGTAATGCCCCGTACTCGCACGGTGCTGATCTGCTGTTCCAGGATGTCGAGGTCCACATGGGTGTCAAAGGCCTCGATGCACAGGTTAATTTTTTCGCTGTCGTCGGCCCATAGAGCACTGTGCACTTCATTTACCTGGGCGGCAGTGGTGTAGGTGTCAGTTTTGACCGACAGAATCGGCAAGGGATCAGGGATGCCCTCAATCAGCTTGGCGATCGCCGGATCAGGCTTTAAACCCGTCGACAGCAGCAGCCCCGCCAAGGGGGGATAGCTACTGGACTGGTGAGCTTGCAACATACCGGCAATGATGTCACCGCGATCGCCGGGGGTAATCACTAGACAGTTGGGCTGAATAAAGTGAAGGCTGTTTTGTAATTGCATCGCCGCCACAATCCGGTTCGTGGCTAGATTCTTTAGGCGACGGTGACCATACAGCACCTCTGCCCCCAACTGGGTGGCGATGTCCCGCATCCGAGGACTGCCCAGGCGCGGCAAGTGGGGCATTACCGCCAACAGCCAGCCATGATGGCCAAACTGCTGGTGTAGTTCGGCCTTGAGGTCGGCCACCTGGTCGGCGGCAGCCTGGTTAATGATAATGCCAACGATGTCGCAACTGTCGCTGCGGTAGGCTTCTACAGCCTGTTGCACTGGGCTGAGGGTATCTTCGATGGAGCGATCGCGAGCATTGGCCAAAATCAGGATGGGGGCACCTAGGTTCTTGGCAATTTCCTGGTTAAAGTTGAACTCAAAGGCCGAGCTTTCCCCCAGGTAATCCGAGCCTTCGCAGAGCAAAAAGTCGCCGCGCGCTTCTAGGATCTTGAACTTGCTGATAATGATATCAATGGCGTCGTCGAGGCGATGCTGACTAATTAGGTCGTTAGCCTGACGCGATTGCAACCCATAGGACTCTGCATAGGTCTGGTTCAGGTTAAAGTGGCGCAGCATCAAATCAATGTCTTCATCCCCTTGGGGGCCCAGCGGGGATATGTCCCCTTTGCTTGGGGGCTGGTGCTCGGGACTGCGTACCAGGGGCCGGAAAAAGTGCACCTTGGTGGTACGGCGCAGCAGTAACTCAATAATCCCCAGGGATACCGGGGCCTTGCCGCTGCCTGCCTCGGTGGTGCTAATAAAGAGTGAATGGGTCATGGCATCGCTTGTCGGTCTACAGCCAAGTGAGATCAACCCATCTGCTAGTGATGGGCACCATACAAGACCTTAAACCATCCGGGACCGGTGGGTCTGTGTCCTTGGCAGCAACCGATAGGCCAGCAACCGTCAAGTCAGCACCGACACTGTGGTCAGGCTTAGCCCAATGGCGATCACCACAGCGGCGCTAACCACTGACAGCCGTTGTACTAGGCCGTCTGCCACCGTGAGCCGATCGAGCCAGCGACTGGCATAAACAGCCATCAACCCCAACCCGGTCAGCACCGAGGCTAGCCCTAGGCTAAAGCCGCTCACCAGCACCAATCCAAAGGCAATGTGGTGTAGAGCAATGGCGCTGAGCAACAGCACTAGAGCCGACGGACAAGGCTACTAACCCCCCAGAAATACCCAGGGCAATCAGGGCCGGTAAATCTCGCTGAGGAAGCGGTGGATGGTGATGGTGATGGCCATGATCATGGCTATGGCCGTGGTCGTGGTCAGGGTCATGGTCATGACCCTGGCCTAGGCGAATATAGAGTAGCCTGGCCCCCACCCCACATACCGCCAAACCACTGATCAACTCCAACACTGGATACAGCTGATCGAGATCTACATACTGAGCCACAAACAAGGCCAAAAACCCCAATACGAAAACCCCCAGGGTATGGGTCACGGTCGTGGTGATCCCCAACAACAGGGCCTGGTGGGGGGTACCCTTCGCCCCTACCAGGTAGGCCCCCACCAGGGTTTTGCCATGGCCTGGGGAGAGCGCATGGAACGCGCCCAACCCAAAGGCGATCGCCACCCCAGCTAAAACGACCCCCAGATTGAGCGGCGTATTCAATAGCTCTAATAACTGCGGTGTCGGTTCCAAATGGGCCAGTACTTGGGTTCCTGCCATGGCCTTTAGTCCTCCTTTTTTGACTAGCCCCAACGCTGGATGGTAATAACCTGGGAGCTGACATCGGTCTCCATAATGTATCCAATTTTGGCAGCAACATACCCTTGGTGGCACAAACTTTCAAGACAGGCCTCGGCGGTAGCTGCTGGAACCGCCGCCAGTAGCCCCCCTGCCGTTTGTGGATCAAACAGCAGCGGATAGTCAGGATGCTGAGCATGGCGGGCCGCATCTACCAGGGCTCTGGCCGCCCCCAGGTTTTGGGCATACAAGGAACTGACGAATCCCTGGGCTAAGGTTTCCCTGGCCCCAGGCAAAATGGGCAGGGTGTCCAATTCCAGAGCAACGGTTACCCCAGAGGCTCGCGCCATTTCCAGCAGGTGGCCCAACAGCCCAAAGCCAGTGATATCGGTACAGGCGGTGGCCTGGTGAATCCGAAAGGTATCGGCCGCCCCCTGATTTGGGGTGAGCATAGCCGCGATCGCCGCTTGTACCCATCGCCCTTTGGCCCGGTACTGCATATCGGCAGCGAATAGAGTGCCGGTCCCCAGGGGCTGGGTGATGATCAGCACATCCCCCGGGCTCATCCCCCCTTTGCGCAGCAGCTTGGCGGGGTCAGCTAACCCATTACCAGCAAATCCCAGAGCCAGTTGGGGACCAACGGTGGTGTGGCCCCCAGCCAGCGTGGCCCCTGTGGCCAGTAGCCCCTTTTGTATCCCCGCCAACAGGGGGTACAGGGTATCGGCCTGTTTGGCCGGGGTGGCATGGGGAATTTGGACAATCGCCAGCACCGTTTGCGGCCTGGCCCCCATCGCATAGAGGTCTCCCAGGCAGTGCTTGAGGCAGACCTGAGCAAAAACAAACGGGTCGTTGATCAGGGCCGGGAAAAAATCCACCGTGTGTACCATGGCCAGCCCTGTAGGGACAGTCACCACCGCCGCATCATCGGGGGTATCCAACCCGATTAGTAAACTGTCATCAGGGGTCTGTAGCTCAGGAAAGTCCTGCTGCACCCGCTGTAGGGCTTGGGCGAGGGCGTCACTGCCGACTTTAGAACCGCAACCGGCGCAGGGGGGAATGGGGGAGTGGGGGAGGGAAGGCGTAGGGGCAGACCCGTGTGTCTGCCCGGACCCGTATGTCTGCCCGGGAGTGGGGGCAGATGGCATGGAGACTGCTGGGGGCAAATCGCGAAATTTGTCCATAAAAGACTGATCGATCCGGTCTTTCCACCAGCGGGCGAGGCGGGTTTCGATCGCCAAGGGACCGCGGCAGGCGATGGTTTTGCCGTAGCCCACGTCAATCAGGTTTAAAAACTCCTGTTGGGGGTAAAAGGGCTTTAGGGGCTCCCCTCGCAACCAATGCAGCAGGTTGCGATAGAGGGGTTCGGCCTGGCGCACGGCAAACACCCCAGCTTTGGGGCGAGGATGGTTGACCATGGTGGCTACATCGCCAGCGGCAAACACATTGGGGTGGGACCGGGTTTGCAGGGTATCCCCCACTTGAATGAAACCCTGGTCATCCAGGGAAAGACCAGAATCCTGGAGCCATTCAGGGGCAGCGGCGCTGGTTACCCAAAATACGCGATCGCACCTGGCGTTGAGTCCCGATTCTCCCCGCACCACCCGCTGCCCCGTGTCAGGATCTTGGGTAATGGCCGTCACCGCCTGATTCAGATGCAGTTGGATGCCCCGCTCTTGCATAATCTGCCCTAGGCGGCGGCGGGTCCAGTGATTGCGCCCAGGGGCCAGGGCTGCGCCGCGATGAAACAGGTGAATCGTCAGATTCTCAGCCGCTGCCCCCAGCTGCTGAAGCAACCGATGCAACCGTTCCTCCATCGCCAGGGTAAGCTCCACGCCGCCCACACCGCCGCCGACCACCGCCAGAGTAATGGGAGTATGGGGCGATTGTCGTACCTGGTCCAGCACCTGTTGCCAGTGACACAATAAATCAGGCACCGGCTTGGCCGGAATGGCATACTTCGCCGCCCCCGGCACTGCTACGGTCTTGGGCGTACTACCCGTATCGATAGACAACACATCAAAGCTTACCGGTGGATGGTGACCGCACAGCACCCGCTGATTGACCATATCCAACCCCACCGCCCGATCGATCAGCAGGCGACAGTCGGCAAACTGGGCCAGGGGGCGTAAATCAATATGGGATTCATCAAAGCCGTAGCGCCCCGACACATGGCAGGGCAGCATACCTGAGTAAGGGGTATCGACTAAGTCGGTAATCAGAGTCAGTCGCACCCCTGGTAAAGGCACCATGGCTAACTGACGCAACACCAGAGCATGGGTATGACCGCCCCCCACCAGCACCACATCGGTTGAAATAGGGACCTCAGCCTGCATCATCGGCATGATTTACACCTTTCAACCACTAGTGTTCAGTTAATTATTTATTGACGGGAGATGTGACTTAGGGTTCACGGTTTACGGTATGCGGTATCAGAATAGCCAAGATTACCATAACCCTTCTCCAATCTGCCGCATCCTTCAGGGGTATCAAGTATGATTAGCCCTGAATTGAGCCTGATTGGACTTGATTGATTCTAACGGAGATACTCTATGGCAACTGAAACGTCTAGTCATCAACTGACGATTACCTTCAATGATGGTACGGTCCAGACCTATGTCCTGATGGCGACCCAGGGGGATGGCACCCAAATGGTCAGCCGGCTTAAGAGCATCATGGATTCCACCCTGTTGACCCTAGAGGTGGAAAATCGACTGGTCATGCTCCCCATCGCCAATATTCGCTCGATTGAATTAACGCCCTCTCTGCCCAAGCTACCTGATACCGTGATCAGAAATGTGCAACTTGTGACCTGATCGGGCTGAATGTCGAGACCTTTAGGCTAGCCAGTCCTTCACCCGTTGCAGGCTCTTCCAGTCAGGCTTGCGGGTCAGGCCATCGTCGATATTTTGCATCACTTCGGTGCGCAGGTCTTCGGCCACCCCCATTACCTGACTAGCCACTTCCACATGCTGACGCACCCCCGATTTACCAGCATCCAGCATAGCTACGGCCAAATTCACCCGCCCCTGGGGGTCTTGGGGGTTCAGCTTCACGGCTTTCTGGGCCGCTTTGACGGCCGGGGCAGGTTTGTCACTCAGCAGATAGAGCCAAGCTAAACAGGCCCAAGCGGCACTGCTCTTGGGGGCGCGATCGCAAATGTCCTTAAACACGGGGATCAGATCTGCCGGATCTTCCCCGGCCTTATAGCGTTCTATGCCTTGATCAAAAAGTGATTCAACCGTCTGAGTCATGAAAGGTAGGTCTTACAATCAACCCTACAACAATAGGCCAAAAGCAGTGCAGCAGACCAGGTGAAGGACTCACTCAGATCCGCTGCTCGAAAAGCGCTCTATGTTAAATCGAGTTAAATCGACCCAAATTAAACTGGTCCCCAGGACCAACAGGGTAGGGCCAAAACCCTGATTATGCTGCCAGTCGCCCAACCGCATAACCAGGTTTCTGATCTAGGAACCGGGTTGCGAAGCCAGCAACCTAAATGCTGACTTCGCTTAATTCTCGGGTGATGTAGTCAAAGGGTGCATCGACCACAGCCGGGTCAGAGCCAGCTTCTTGCACCTTAGCTTTGACGATATCCTTCATAATTTGTACCCCAGCTACGGTAGGGGCAATGGGCACTCCTAAAGAATTGTAGGTTTCCCGCAACCCCGTTAACACCCGTTCGTCCAGGACATCAGAATTACCCGCTACCAAGGCATAGCTGCTGTAGCGCAGGTAGTAGTCCATATCGCGCAGGCAGGCGGCATAGCGACGGGTGGTGTAGGCATTGCCCCCGGGCCGAATCAGCTCGGGCACTTGCTCAAACAACTTAGATCCGGCTTCTTTGACGATACCCGAGGCATTAGCGCTAATCACTGTCGCCGCCTTAATGCGGTCTATACCGCTATCAAGGTAGGACTTAATAGAATCAAGGGCGCTCTGATCCAGGTAACGTCCAGTGTTGTCGTAGGTCCTGATCAGCGTTGTCACAGCATCCCGCATGAATGATATCTCCCAACTCTCAATTGGCCAACAGCAAATGGGCGATTCAGTCTGGCCCTATCCCCGGCATTCCGGCAAACTCAGGGCACAAACCAGTCTGATTCTCGTGAAAGTTTACCACGCAGGTTGATCCCTATGCCCCTCAGCAACGGCTTCCCCCCAATCTTTATGAGTGAATCTTTACAAAAGGTCATGGTCTGATATGTTCGGATACCATCTCCCTGCCAACCTGGGTAATCGTCATCCCCTCAGCGTTTTGTCGTCAAACCCTGACAAAAAGTAGTGACTGATACAAAACAAGCGAACCCCTATTCCTAGGATTAGTCAGATGAGCCGGTGCCTGTGAAACGGTCTTCAACGTTTGAACGCTATAGAGGTTTAAGGAGTAGTTCATGGCAACCCCAGCAGACATCCTGAAAAAAATTGAGGATGAAGGCATTGAGTT
>SLIY01000084.1 GCA_007135385.1 Leptolyngbyaceae cyanobacterium CSSed165cm_216 | reverse complement strand
CATCTGGAGTTTTTGCCCCTCGGCAAGAAGTTTCAGGAGCGAGAACTGGAGAACGCCCTGGTTGCCCATATCCGGGACTTCCTCATGGAGCTGGGAGTTGGCTTCGCGTTTGTTGGCAGCCAATACTATCTCAATATTGGTGGCGAAGATTTCTATCTCGACCTGCTGTTCTACCATCTAGAACTGCGCTGCTTCATCATCATCGACCTCAAGATGGGTGGGTTCAAGGCCGAGTATTCCGGCAAAATGAATCTCTATGTCTCGGCTGTTGATGATCTCCTCCGGAAGGAGCACGACAACCCGACGATCGGCATCATCCTGTGCAAGTCGAAGAACAAAACGATTGCCGAATACGCTCTACGCAACGTTAACACGCCGATCGCTGTGTCAACCCACAAGCTACCCAAACAGCTACAGGAAAACTTGCCGACTGCCGAGCAGCTGGAAATGGAGATGGAATCCGCGATTAGGGAAATTGAGGCTGAGCAGAGCGACTCTCCTCTATGACCGCGACAGGCTTTAGAAACCTTTCAAATACCCGCTTAGACCGGCAAGACTTTGCCGCGCAGCTTGCCAGGGTTCTTAGCCCAGTCTCGCGCTAGAGCTACCCAGTCGGAGGCTTCCACCAGCAAGTAATTGTTACCGTCTTCCGCGTTGATTTCGGACACCCTGAAAGTATTGCCTGATAGGAGTTTGAGGTACTTGACCCCCTCGATTTCGGACACCCTATCGGACAGGGTTTGCCGAGGGATGCCAATGTGGCGATCCATGCCGCGCAAGCCTAGGCCAATGGAGGGTTTGTCAGGTCCCAAGCCATTGGGGTCAATGATGATCACCTGGATTTCCCGGCTCTTGTAGCGCAGGGGGACGATCTGACCAGCGCGATATTCAGGCATGGCTACTTAGCCTTTTCGGACTTGGACTGCTCGATATCCTTTAATCGTTCCTCAACCAGCAGCCGCAGTTTCTGGGCCAGGGGTAGCCGCTCCCAAAGGGGGTTGTCTGCATAGGCCGCATCGATCGCCTCTCTTAGCCCTTCAATGTCAAACGTTACACGGTCTGCCACGGTTTCTTTGCGTCGGGTGGACATTGCCTAGATTACTCCTGTGCATAAAGTTTGATTTGATTTTATTCGATTCAACTTGCATCAGAACGATTCAGGCGTTACTATCCGATTCAGTCCGCGCAGTTTTGCACAAGGTTTGTGCAGTTCTGATGCACGAGGCGCACAGCCCTTATGCACGAGGCGCGCAGATTGAACACGGTTCTGCACAGGCTGAACCCTTTGGTTTGTATGAGTTGTAAGGATTTCCTAGGCAGGAGTTGCACAGATGCAGCACACAGATACGCACGATTGGCGCACAGACGGCGCACCGGCCCCGCACAGTGGCGCACAATTCCCAGAGCTGATTGAGGGGGAATTGTGCGAGGGTGCCCCCTATAGTGGAGCGCAGCTGGCTGGTGAGCTGGCGATCGCAGAATCGACCCTAAGAACCCGGTGGTTGCCCTGGCTGGAGCGGGTGGCCCCGATGGAGTTGCTGAGGACAGCAGAAGGGTATACGGACCTGGCGCGTTGGCGAAGCCGCCCCTGAGGGGCATCGCTGGCGTTGGGGTTCAACACTTTGAGCTGGTGGGAGAGCGGCTAGTAAGTGACTATAACCAAGTGGTGGTGGCCTGGTCAGAGAGTGTGAATCAGCAGACTTGTGATGAAGCGGCCTGATGTTGGCCCAGACCCACTGACCCCAGTGTTATGGCCCTGGCAGATCGATAGCTGCGATCGCTATGTTCCAGCCCAAGCTCAAGGGGTGGGCACTCTACAGGCCATGACTCCAGGGGCACCATGAAAGACATTGTGGCCAGGGTGCCAACACCGATTGATTCAGTTTCCAATTGCATGGTAGTTCACTGCTGTTGACCGCTTCATTGACCTGGATCTGCCTGATGCGGTGCGGGCAGTAGATCCTGATCACGAGAAACGACACAGAGCTTAACTAGGCATGGCATCTCCTAGATGGATAATAGAGACAGTCCATCCCTTCTGTAGGGAGTGCCACTATGACTCCGATCGCCCCACCCACCCCCCAGTCCCATCTGTCCACTTCCCAGGACTCCGGTCTGCGCACTCGCATTGTCATTATGGGAGCCGCTGGCCGGGATTTCCATAACTTTAATCTGGTCTATCGCCAGGATCCCAGCGTAGAGGTAGTCGCCTTTACCGCAGCCCAAATTAGCGGCATCAGCGATCGCATCTATCCCCCCAGTTTAGCGGGTCCCCTCTACCCCCAGGGCATCCCCATCGTCGACGAGGCCGACTTGCCGACCCTCTGCCGCACCCACCGCATCAACCAAGTGGTGTTGGCCTACAGCGATATCCCCCACAGTCAGGTGATGCATCTAGGCTCCCAGGCCCTGGCCGCTGGCGCTGACTTTGTGCTGCTGGGGCCAGAGAGCACCATGGTGCAAGCCTCGGTGCCGGTGATTGCCGTCTCGGCAGTGCGGACTGGCTGTGGCAAATCTCAGGTAACCCGCTGGCTATCCCAGCAACTGCGCCAGCGGGGGCTGCGGCTGGCGGTAATTCGTCACCCCATGCCCTACGGCGACTTAGACCAGCAGCGGGTCCAGCGGTTCGCCAGTGAGGCTGACTTGCGGACGGCCGATTGCACCGTGGAAGAGCGGGAAGAATATGAGCCCCATCTGGCGGTGGGGAATGTGGTGTATGCTGGCGTCGACTACGACGAAATTGCGGCCCAGGCGGCGGCCGAAGCCGACTTGATCCTTTGGGATGGTGGCAACAATGACTTTCCCTTTCTGCGTCCCGATCTGCACATTGCCTTAGTTGATCCATTACGACCGGGCCACGAAACCAGCCACCACCCCGGCGAGGTGGTGCTGCGGATGGCGGATGTGGTGATTGTGGCCAAGGTAGATGCAGCCGCAACGGCGGATGTGCAGCGGGTGCTTGAGACGGTGCGATCGCATAATCCCCAGGCCACTATCCTACGGGGTGGATCCCCGATCACCCTAGACCAGGCCGAGCGGGTCAAGGGGCAGCGGGTACTCGTCGTCGAGGATGGCCCCACCACCACCCACGGCGGCATGCCCTACGGAGCGGGTTATGTGGCCGCCACCCAGGCCCAGGCGGCCGAGATTGTCGATCCTCGGCCTTTTGCCACCGCTGCGATCGCCGCCGTTTATGCCCAGTATCCCCACATTGGTCCCGTGTTACCGGCCATGGGCTATTCGGCCAGCCAATTACAGGCCTTGCAGCAGACCCTCAACCAAGCCCCGGCGGATGTGATTGTTTCCGGTACCCCCATTGACCTAGCCGCCCTAATAACAGTGAACAAACCAATTTTGCGAACCCGTTACGAATTTGCGGATCTGGATCAGCCGGGGTTAGCAGCTGTGGTAGAGCGCTTTTTGCAGCGGGTAGAGTTGGCGGGAGACCAACATCAGGCTACCTAACCTGATGTATTCACAACAGCACATGCCTAGCGTTCAGGCAGGTTGAAACGCCCGTAAGCTACGGATTTCTCACTTTGAACTTTGCCTTTTGAATGCCGCGTAGCAGTACTCGTCGGTGCCTATGACTTAGAGGTAGATTGGCCCAAGCGAGGCTCTGTACCTGCCAGCAGACGATCGATGTTGCTGCGGTGGCGCAAAATCACGTAGACCCCACCCAACAGCGCTAACACACCATAGGCCAGAGGTTGTCCCGTCGCCACCATCAGCACGATGGTCACTAATGCTGCTGCGATCGAGCTGAGGGAGACAATCCGGCTGACGGCTAGAGTCACCGCAAAAGCCACCACAGCCCCTAGGGCGACAGGCCAGGCTAAGCCCAACAGCACCCCCAACCCTGAGGCGGCGGACTTACCGCCGGTAAAGTTAATCCAGACAGAGCGGCTGTGGCCAATCAGGGTCATGAGCGCGGCTAGGGTGATCACCCAGGGTTGCCAGGCCGCGGTGCCTGCAAAGGTAGTTTCTAGAGACGGCCAAATAGCACTCACAAGCAGCACGGCGCCTAGCCCTTTGACCATATCGATCAGTAGCACGGCGATCGCGGCTGCTTTGCCCACAGTCCGCAGCACATTAGTGGCCCCGGTTCCCCCAGAGCCATACTCTCGAATATCAATACCTTTGACCGCTTTGGCGACCAAGTACCCCGTCGGAATCGATCCTAAAAGATAGGCTGCTAACCACAACAGCACAATTGCAAAAACCACCAATGCCTTAAGTCCTTAACCGGTAACGAACTCCTTACTAAGCCCCCATGCGGCACTTTGCCCCAAAGAGCTACAGCCCCTAGGTGGAACCTGGGACGTTGTTAGCTTGGAGTCCATAGGTTTGTCAGTAACAGTTTAAAGGGATGAGGGGTTGAGTTTAAGCCTTCACCCCCCAAGGTTTACATAAGTTGGCGATTGAGCGAGCAGAGGTGTTCAATCACCTGCTCGGCTGTGATCAGTCGCTTCAGCACCACCTGGCCAATTGGCGACTGAGCTTGGCTTTCGGGCTTGACTTCAATCATCAGTACCGTTTCTTCCACCTGATATAGCCACAGGGTTTCCCCCTGTTCGGTAATCGATAAATTCAGCCGCCGGATGTGGGGCTTACGCTGCCAGGCCAGTTCGTTCCATAGACCGCCGAACTCCCACACCCTGCCGGTGGTCCAACCCTCGGAAAGAAAAAAATATTTCACGTCTCACTCTGCCACACCATGTCTATGGCATTATCCACCGTCCGCTCCCAATGTCGCCAATTTGCCCAACTTTCTACAAACCTGTCCGGACGGCTCGGCTTAACCCTGTATTAAAGAAAGGTAGATGCACCCTGATTGTTAAGCCCTGGGAGACCTGGAGGGATCCCGGGGCTTTTCTTGGCAACGGTCTGTGATACCCTATGCCCAATTATCAGCGCAACTGATTAGCGCAATCCATGGGCACGAGGGAGGTATGGGATGGCACAGGTGACAGTGGGACTCGTCTTTGGGGGATGTTCGGGGGAACACGACGTCTCTATTCGGTCGGCCCAGGCCATTGCCCGGGGGTTAAGCAGTGGCGCTAACGCTCAAACCTATCGGGTGCTGCCGGTATACATCAGTAAAGCGGGAGGCTGGCGGGCGGGGGATCTGGCCCAAGCGGTGCTCGATCAGGGTGCGGCCCCAACCGAGACCAATGGCGACACCCTCGCGGCCATCGATTGCCTGCCAGTGTTTGACCCGGTCAATACCGTTGATATTTGGTTCCCCGTTCTGCATGGGCCGAATGGAGAAGATGGCACGATCCAGGGGTTGTTTACCCTGATGCACCAACCGTTTGTGGGTTCAGGGGTACTGGGGTCTGCCTTGGGGATGGATAAAATTGCCATGAAAATGGCCTTTGCCCAAGTTGGCTTGCCCCAGGTGAACTACTTGGCCGTCAGTCGGGCCGAGGTCTGGTCTAATCCTTGTGTGTTTCCTAAACTCTGCGATCGCATTGAAGCGGAACTGGGCTACCCCTGTTTTGTCAAACCCGCCAACTTGGGGTCATCGGTGGGCATTACCAAAGCCACTGGCCGTAGTGAATTGGAGGCGGCCCTAGACAGTGCCGCCAGCTACGATCGCCGGATCATTGTCGAAGCTGGGGTAGTGGCCCGCGAAATTGAATGCGCTGTACTCGGCAATGACAACCCCAAGGCTTCGGTGTTGGGGGAAATCAGCTTCCATAGCGACTTTTACGACTACGAAACCAAATATACCAACGGCCAGTCTCAGCACACCATTCCGGCCAATCTACCGTCTCAGGTCAGCCGTCAAATTCAGGAGATGGCCGTCACCGCCTTTCAGGCTGTCGATGCGGCGGGTATTTCCCGGGTGGACTTCTTCTATGTAGAGGCTACTGGCGAAGTGCTGATTAACGAAATCAACACCATGCCAGGGTTCACGGCCACCAGCATGTACCCGATGATGTGGGAAGCCAGTGGCGTACCGTTTGAGGAACTGGTGGATCGATTGGTGCAGTTGGGGTTGGAGCGGGGGAGGTGAAGAGGTGAAGAGGTGGGATGGTGGGGTAGCGGGGAGGTGGGGAGCCTGCCCTGTTCGCGTTCGCGAAGCGTTCCGAGGAAAAGCGTTCCGAGGAAAAGCGACTCCGCAGGAGTAACGGAGTCGTTGGCGGAGCCTCCCCGGCGGGGAAAGGGTGGGGAGGTTTTGGATTTTGGATTTTGGATTTTGGATTCGTAGCGTGGGTTAGGCGGTTGGGGTTAGGGCGATCGCCAGGTCACTTAACTGCCGCCGTAACCCACGAGTGAGGGATGGGGAAGATAGAGGAGTGTAGACACAGATCGGCTTCTGCAGGGTAAGGGTGATGGGGAGGTGGGAAAAGCAAAGACCGAAGACCGAAGACCGAAAAGCAAAGAACGTAGGGCTTTGCCCGCGCGTAGCAGCAGCAGCACGACTGGGAAAGGGTTTTCGTTCTTCCCTTTTCTTTTTTCGTTCTTCCAATGCCCAGGCCATCAACCGCGATTCTTAATGGTCAACACCTGCACGATCTGCCGGGCTATGGCTTCAGGGATATCTAAAATCCGATAGAGGTCATCTAAAAATGCTTGCTCTTGGAGGGTAACCGTGCGGTCTGACAGCACCAGGTCCGTCGCAATGGCAAAGGCCGTTTCCCGTAGATCCGCTGGCAAATAGACTTTAGCCTGGGCCACTAACTCCCCTGGGCCATGCCGCTTCAGCTGATCCAGCAGTTGATCCAGCAGGCGATGCAGCCCGTCTCCAGACAGCTCGCTAAATAATTCCATCCGCGACAGCAACATCGCCATATCTTCCCCTTCTTGGTCAGAGAGGTAGCCATCTGCCGCGATCGCGACTAGGGCAATACTGGCGAAGGCTGCGGCTGGGGTCATGGTGGCGTGGTTCATGGCATGGTAGCTATAGACAAGATTCAGGGGTGCCATGCTGGCGCTGCTTTCAGAGGGGGGGTGAGGGGTGATAGACCCCAGACAAATCAGACGTTGTCTTCATATAGTGGTGACGAGGAATCAGTGAAGAAAACGAATAATTCTCTATTGTGCCCAGATTTGTGATCAAACTCACCTCTGGGTGTGACAAATTCGATAGTCCTTCAGGAACTTTCTATAGATACTAAGGATGACTCAACTTTAGCCGAGTCATCTACAGGGAACACACAACCGGCCGACAACTCGCAAGGGTATGTCGGTTTTTTGTGGCCTAGTTTTTGTGGCCTAGGTACCCAGCCTAGCGGTTGGCACCCCTATAATCTGAATCGTTGTCTCGCAGCTTGACGATGACCCTTGTCCCCTCGCCAATTGCCCCACTGCCGCTGCCCCGAGTGCAGACCGACCGATCGCGCCAAGAACGCCATCGCGCTGGCAAGGCGCTCCGTAAACAGGTGCCCCGGTCCGCCCATGGGGTTTGGCAGTCTAGGGGCGATCGCCCTGACCCGGTGGCCTTAATTGAGCAATCTAACCAAGGCCGAGAACCCCACCTGGTACCCCTGCGCCACTGGCGGATGATGCAGTCCCCCTTCACCTTTTTTCGCGGCAGTGCCTTGATTATGGCCACTGACATGGCCACTACCCCCACCACCGGCCTGCGGGTCGAGGCCTGCGGTGACGGCCACCTGATGAACTTTGGCGGGTTTGCCACCCCAGAGCGCAACCTGATTTTTGATCTGAACGATTTTGACGAAACCCTACCCGGTCCCTGGGAGTGGGACATCAAACGAT
>SLIY01000407.1 GCA_007135385.1 Leptolyngbyaceae cyanobacterium CSSed165cm_216 | reverse complement strand
TAATATGCCCTGTGAGGTCATAGAAGTTGGCGTTAGGCTTACCCACCTCCATCCATTTAGTGCCGCTATCACCATTGCTAAGCAAAACGGCCATGGCCCGATCGTGGGATTCTTCCCCTAACCGGGTCCAGCCCACCACATTGGGGTGATCGAAATAGTCGTACTGGGGACCATAGGCAAAGTGCTTCCGGGCAATCAGCAGGCGGTCTAAAATCCATCGATGGGAGGCAAGCCAGATTTCATGCTCGTTACCGTCTTTACCATGGTCCACATAGTGGGCACCATAGTAATCTGGATAGAAAATGCAAGGATAGCCCTCGGCCCGCAGCAGAATCATGGCATAGGCCAAGGGTTTAAACCAGGCCTCTACCACCGACTCTAAATCTTGCAGGGGCTGGGTATCATGGTTTTCCACCAGGGTAACCGCCAGCAACGGCATTTCCTTGACCACGGTGTTGTCAAAGATGCGGCGCAGGTCATAGTGACGACCAGCCTTGCTAGCTTTGTGGAAGTTGAGGTGTAAGGGGGCATCGAATAAGTCCAAACGCCCCCCCGAGTTACCGGCGTACCAACTTAGGGTGCCCAGATCATAGGTCCAGTATTCGCCCACGCAAAACAGATCTCGCTGGGCATAGTGTTCCAAGTGCCCCAACCAGTCCACAAAAAAGTCGCCACAAATGTGCTTAATTGCATCCAGGCGAAAGCCATCGACGCCGATCTGGTCAAGCATCCACTCACCCCAGTATTTCAGCTCTCCTCGCACCTCTGGGTGATCAATGTCCAGGTCGCAGCCCATCAAATAGTCAAAGGTACCCAGTTCCCAACTCACCTTGTCTTCAAAGGCCTTATCTTCAATCAGCCAGACGGCTTCATAGTCAGGCTCGTAGCTGTTGTAGTCCACGGCATCAAAGTGGTACCAATGCCACTTCATGCTGGAGTATTTGTCCCCCCGTCCCGGAAAGGTGAATTGGGTCCAGGATTTGATTTTGCGCATTTCCCCCAGGGGGCGATGGCGGTCATTGGGGTCCATCGGGGTGGCGTTAAACTCCTCCTCCTCGTCGGCCGCCATTTTGTGGTTAAACACTACGTCAGCGTAGATGTTAATGCCCAGTTCCCGGCAGGTCTTGACCGCAGCCACATACTCGTCCTTAGTGCCGTACTTGGTCCGCACTGTACCCTTTTGGTCAAACTCCCCCAGGTCAAATAGATCGTAGACCCCATAGCCCACATCATAGCCACCGCCAATCCCTTTGTAGGCCGGGGGTAACCACAGGGCAGTAATCCCAGCGTCAGCCAGGGCCTTGGCCTGATCCTTGAGGTAATTCCAATGGCTGCCGTCGGCAGGAGTGTACCAGTGAAAGTACTGCATCATGGTGCCGTTAAACTCCCCGGATTTGCGCTTGCTTCTGAGGGTATCGGCATTGGCATTCAGCCAATCTCGCAGCAGAGTCTTAGCATTGTCACGGGCTTCGGCAGTAAGATCAGAGCCAAAGGAGGTAAAGGTATCTTTAAGCTGCTGGAAAGGGTTTGCCATGGTAGGGGTAGGGATAAAGGATGCAAGCAGCAGGCAGGAATTTCAGAATACAAGACTGGCCTAGATTCTGGTCCTTCGACAAGCTCAGGGCAAGCTCCTGGATTCTGACTCCTGGCCTATTCAGAATTTCCCGGCTTAAATGTTACGCCAATCGTTACCAGGTTACGTTTCATTGACGATAGTGACCCCTTATTTTAGTCTTATGTTTCTGTGGCACGTTCACAATTAGCTTGATTGCAAGGTGGTTCTGCCCTGCCTATTTTCCCCGAAAGGAGCGCGTTATGACCTTGACCCGCTGGTTAAAGCGGTTAGCACCGTTAGTGCTGTGCTTTGCACTACTTGTTACCTCCTGCTCATCAACACCGTCTAGGTATGACCAGGTACAGAAAGATACCACTGGTTTTCGGTCTCCGGCGGCTGTCGATAAGAAGGCCGAGAAGGGTGGTACGTTCAATCAGTTCTTTCCTGCCAGTCAGGGGGACTATCAGGTGATCCCCTATCAAGAGAAAAAAGGCTTTGCGGAATACAAGCTAAAGCGGGGAGATACCACCGTTGCTATGCTCACCATTAACGACACCATCAGCCTGCCCGTGGCCGCCGAGAAATATGTTGATGCTACCGAATTAGTCAGCGGTTACCCCTCGGTCGGCCAAGGGACGACCGCCACTGGGTTATTGGTCAATGGTCGATACCAGGTAAAGGTGTTGTCTCGGGACTCATCCTTTGGCAAAGCAGAGCGGGTTGATTGGTTGCAAAAATTTGATCTGCAGGGGCTATCCCAATTGCAAGGCAAGGCGGTCGTTCGACCTAAGCAACCGGCGGCTACTGCCTCACCCCAGTCAGATGCCCCCGTGGCCACAGACACTGTCCCAGCTAAGCCCAGGTTTAAGCTACCCAAAGTTCAAGTACCGGCACCGGAGCCCACCCTCCAGCCTGCGGGTTAGGGGTTGGCTTATCCTGACAGTCATAGACGGATAGTCAGATACGCACAGTAAACCGTAAGGAGCTGAACTGTGAGCAAAAAGATTTACGAAGTTGTCGATAAGCTGCCTAAGGGGGGGCTAACGGTACGGGCATTAAAATCCCTGGATACCTTTGTGCCGGGCCAGTGGGACAACCTGGTAGGATTTGACAACACGATCAAGGTGGTCACTGGAGAAACCGACGAGGCGATGATCCAGGCCATTGGTGAGCGCGCTGTGGCCCTGTTCAATGATAAAAAGCAGGGGTACCAGACGGCCCTCTGGCTATACGAAACTGTCGACTCTGCCTCTGGACTCCTGGGCACTGCTGCTTTGGCTAACCGCATTGGTCAAGACACGTTTTTAGGGTTTTTGAAAAATATTTCCCCCAAGCCAGAACAAGCCCAAACCATTGACCTGGCGGTGAAGCTGGTGACAGAGGTGGTAGCCTTCTGCAAAATCAGTGGCATTCCTGGGGATAGCCTGGGGGACTTTCTCACCGCCCTGGGGGATTACAGCAGCGAGTCGTTGATTCGGATGGCGGCCCTGGTGTCTTTCGATGGGATTATTCCCCTGGGGGCTGAGTTTTCCACCAAAGCCCTCAATGCCATCAAGGGCATGTCCCCTTCGGACATTGAAAGCAATCAAACCTTTAAGGGGATTAAAAACGAAATTCCGGGCAACGATTCCAAGAGCAAGTTGTCGTTTATGACCGAAAGCTTTGAATCCACTAAGGGCTGGATGGATAAGTTTGTGGCTGACAAGGGTATTACCCAAAGCGGCCTGCTGGATAATTTGGGCGGCTTTATTGAGGGCTCTAGGGGCAAGCTCGACTACTTGGGGGCATTTTTGGATATGTCCGTTAAATATTACGAGCACACGGGCACCCAAACCCTGGCCCGGCGGTTGATTGAGCGGGCCGTGGCGGAAATTTAACCGGCTGACGTCAACCATAGTTACCATGACAGCCGTAGGGGTGGGAATCGTTGGCACTGGATTTGTCGCCCGTAAGCGGGCTGAGGCCCTAGCCCAGGATGGTCGGGGCCAGGTAGTGGCTGTGGCCGATCACGTGGTCGCCAATAGCCAAGGCTTTGCCCAGCAGTAGCAGACCCAAGCCCTGCCGACCTGGCAGGATCTGGTCATCCACCCCCAGGTCGACCTGGTGATGGTGTGCCAGATTAATTGTCACCACGGGGCTGTTGTCGCGGCGGCCCTGGCGGCCCAAAAGCATGTGGTGGTGGAATATCCCCTGGCCCTAACGGTGACTGAGGCGGAAAGGTTGCTGACCTTAGCTCAGGTTCGCGATCGGCTACTGCATGTGGAGCACATTGAGCTGCTGGGAGGGACCCACCAGGCCCTAAAGACCCATCTAACTACCCTGGGCCAGATTCACTACGCCCGCTATAGCACCCTGGCCCCGAAACGTCGGGTGCCCCGGTCCTGGTCCTATTGTCCTCAGCAGTTTGGCTTTCCACTGGTGGGGGCCCTATCGCGGCTGCACCGGCTGATCGATGCCTTTGGCCCGGTGCAGCAGGTGTATGGCCAAAACCACTACGGCGGTCTGACCCAGGCAGACGATAGGCTGGACTATTACACCACCTGTCTCTGCACCGCCCAACTCACCTTCACCAGCGGTCTGGTGGGGTCAGTGGTTTATGGTAAAGGGGAAGGATTTTGGACACCCACTCGCCGGTTGGAGGTTTACGGCAGCCAGGGACAATTGGTGCTAGATGGGGATGGGGGGGAATGGGTAGATGCCCAGGGGCTGCGATCGCTTTCATTGGGCTCCCGGCGAGGGTTATTTGCCGCCGACACCACAGCGGTGTTAGACCATCTGCTGGCGGATAAGCCCCTGTACTGTACCCCCGCCGCCAGTGTGTATAGCCTACGGGTGGCTACAGCGGTGCAGCAATCGGCCGCATCTGGCCAGTCGGTCACGGTTGCTGCATAGCCTGCCGCACTCAACAATTTCCCTGGTACTGCACGCGGCACCGGGGGAAATTAAGTAGAACGAGAGCTTGATCGTGAGAGCAAGCTGGAGCCAGTTGATTGCGATCCCCATAAGCCACTATTGCCTATGGGCAAACGTTTCACTTTTATCACGAGGTGCTGGACGACGACTACGTGTACCTGGAGCTGGAATAGGTGCAGATAGCCTGCGTGTCGATGTCAAAACCGATCTGAATCAGCAGTAGGACGCCGCCTAATTCCTAGCTATACACCAGATTTGATAATATTTCACGCCATTCTGGCCACAATAAACGCACAGACTATCATCACCGGCCAAATTGAGGGCCAGTACCCCAGTCAGCTTTTCGACCCGCTCAACGCCAGCCGTGGTGCTAATGGCCATGCCAGTCACCACATTGGGCTGAAGGCCAAAGCTCTGACCCGCCCCCACCACCGGGTAGGGGTCGGAGGCGCAAAGCACGGTGAATATCACCTGCTGGGCCAGGGCGGCCAGGGCGGCCCTGGCCCCTAAGAACCAACAACGTTTGCAGAGCTACATCAGCTTGATCGAACAACGCAAAATAGCCAAAGACCGCCGAGGTTTGGAAAACTTCGGCGGTCTTTCTACAGGGCCGCGTGGATTGCGCTGCGGGTCATGGTGGCGATCGCCCCCTCCGTCGCCTTCGGCAAGTAATAGTAGTAGCCCCCTGCTTGCTGGGCCAACTCTTTAGCAAAGCCAGAGGAGATGAACTTATTTTCGGTATCGATCACCAGCAAGTGTAGATCCAGGCTGCGAATCGCCGCTGCAATCTGGAGCAGTTCAGCGTTGATCGGGGTGGCGTCCAGACCCAGGTTGGGTTGCCCCAGAGACCGTGACAGAGGAATGTTGGCTTTACCATCGGTGATCAAGACGATCACCACTTGACCGACATCTTTCGACTTGCGGGCGTTTTCGCCCAGACGCACCGCCTGGGCTAGTCCGTGGGCTAGGGGCGAGCCGCCGCCGCAGGGCAGGCGATCGAGGCGGCGACGGGCGGCGGTAATGGAGCGGGTAGGCGGTAGCAGCACCTCCGCTTGTTCACCACGAAAGACAATCAGGGCAATGTGGTCACGGCTGCGGTAGGCCTCCCCCAGCAGTTGCAGCACGGCCCCTTTGGCGGCCTGCATCCGGTTGAGGGCCATCGACCCCGAGGCATCTACCACAAATATGATCAGAGCTCTGGCCTTGCGGGCCAGCCGCTTGACGCGCATGTCATCGGCTTCAATGAAAATCCGGCGGGGTTGACCCGGCTGGTCGGGGTGCGCTTGGGCGTAGCGCTGGCGTCGAAAGCGCTGGTGGGGGGCCGCCGCTCGCAGGGTGGCATCGATCGCCACCCGCTGAATCGGCCCCTGGGGAAACATCGGTTTCACGTAGCGGCCCCGCTCCTGTGAGAAAATTACCCCCCGCCCCCCGGCTTTGCCGTGGCGGCGATGGGCCAGCTGAGCAAAGTAGAGCACCGACGGGTCGAGTACTACCCCTTCGGGGCTAAAGACAAACTCCTCGGGCAGGCTGCCACCCTGCGGCGGCTCCGGGGGCTCGGCCTCAGGTTCTGGGTCAGAGTCCGGGTTGTCTTTTGGGGGGTCGGGCGGCAGGTCTGGTGGCGGTGGTTCGGGGGGCCGGGTAACGACCGTGGCCCGAGGCACAATCACCAGTTCCACCGCTCGATGCAGGTCTTCGGCCTCGACGGTCAGGCGACCCTGGAGGGCGGCATGGGCCTTAGCCACCCGCAGGGCAAACAGGTCGGCCCGGTGCCCTTCTACCTGCGCCCGCATCGCCTCATCCACTAGATAGGCAATCTGCTCGGGCTGCACCTGTACCTGGGGCAGCCAGGCCCGCGCCAGGGCAATCTGGGCCTTGAGATCTGCCAGGGCGGGGGCGTACTGAGCTAAAAACGTCCGAGGAGAGGTGCTGTGGTGGGTCACTCGATCGACCGCTTCGACCCGAGCCGCTAAGGTCAGGGGCTGATCGGCGGAGAGGGCGATCGCAAACCGGTCGATCAGGTGCGATCGCAGTTCTCCCTCCGCCGGATTGTAGGTGGCGATAAACAGCGGGCGGCAGGGGTGCTGAATGCTAATGCCCTCGCGCTCGATGCGGTTATACCCCTGGGCCAAAATTGTCAGCAGCAGGTTGGCAATGTGGTCATCTAGCAGGTTGATTTCATCCACGTAGAGCACCCCCCGGTGGGCCTCCGCCAGCAACCCCGGCTGAAAGATCGGCTCGCCCCGCTTGATTGACTGGGTGACATCCACCGATCCCAGTAGGCGATCTTCCGTAACGCCGAGGGGAACTTGGATGAAGGGGGTGGGGAGTGAGGAAGTGAGGGAGGTGGGGAGTGACGGGGTGGGGGAGGACTTGCGGCGGGATTTTTGCTTCTGACTCCTGGCTCCCAACTCCTGACTCCTGGCTACTGCTTGATCATCCCAGTCGTCAGGATTGGTGGGGTCGCCGTTCCAGCGGGAGCCCTGAACCACCTCAATCGGGGGTAACAGCGCATGGAGGGCGCGGGCCATCACCGATTTGGCGGTGCCTCGTCGTCCGGCAATGATGACGCCGCCCAGGCCAGGATCGACGGCTAGCAGCAGCAGAGCCGATTTAATTGCCGCTTGGCCGACAATAGCCGCCAAGGGAAAGGTATCAGTGGGGGGGACGGCAACGACCATGGCTACCCCTTGCCCCCCGTCAGGTCAACGTTGGTGAGGTCGTAGAACTGGCGTAGCAGCTTGAGCTGGTCTGCATCCACCCTAGGGTGCCCCAGGTTCGCTGTGGAGCGATCCTGCATGCGCTCCCTCAGCCACAGCACCTGGTCGTAATTCTGTGACCGAACCATAGTTCGCTTTAAGCTACTGCCGTCTTCCTTGATGTTAGTCCTAGATAGCCAGCCTGCTTTTGTAACGAGTACAAAAATTTGCCCAAACTCGCGTGTTCAAGTGGCTGCTCTAGTCATGGGCATCTCCGCGAGATTGATTCACATGTACTGCTAAACTTCACCCCAAACCTACTCCAAGAATGGGCTTCAAGTGGCCCAAAATGACCTGGCGCCTACCTCAATTTCCGACGATTTTGAGGGTTAACGAGTTCTATCAAGAACTTCAAGAGCCGTGAAAACAGCTGTTTTCACGGCTCTTGTCCGTTAAATAGCTAAAATTCCATTTTTAATGAATTAGTTTCCAGCGTACTCAATCGATGTATCCCTTGTATAGCAAGACATTGAAGGCTCCTGGTGAACACAATTCGGTTCATGATG
>SLIY01000121.1 GCA_007135385.1 Leptolyngbyaceae cyanobacterium CSSed165cm_216 | reverse complement strand
GGCCCGGCCACACCCCCCAGGGGCGGCCCGTATCGCCCTCCCACAGACGAATCACCCGATCCATACCGCTGCTGGCCAGGAGAGTGCCATCGGGGCTCCACCGCACGGCCATCACCCACCCCACATGACCGCGCAGGGTCTGACGGCACTGCCCCGTTTCCCGATCCCAGAGCTTAACGGTTTGATCGGTGCTACTGCTCGCCAGGGTGCGGCCATCGGGCCGCCAGTCTACCCCCCAAATCGACTCGCCATAGCCCTGGAACGTGCGGAGACATTGCCCCGTTGCGGCATCCCACAGCCGCATGGTTTGCCCGTGGGAGCCGGTGGCCAAGCGGCGGCCGTCGGGGTGCCAGGCTACCGACCACAGCCAGCCGTTGGGCTCCGGTAGGGTTCTCAGACAGGTGCCGTGGCTATCCCACAGTTTGGCGGTCTGGTCGTGGGAAGCCGTGGCCAGAATGCTGTCACCCTCTGGGGCCAGGGGACTGGGCGGGCTCCAGGCCACCGACCACACCGAATCGCGATGGCCGGTGAGGGTGGTCAGGCACTGGCCTGTTGGGCAGTGCCACAGTTTAACCGTATGGTCTATGCTGCCGCTGGCCAGGCGCTGGCCGTCGGGATGCCAGTCGAGGGCGACGACCCAGTTGCTGTGACCTTCTAGGGTGTGGGAGATGCTCTGGGAGACCACATCCCAGAGCCGAATCACCCCATCGCCATAGCCTACGGCTAGAGTATGGCCAGCCGGATGCCAAACCGCTGCAAATACTGAACCACTGTCGGGCACTGCCAACGTCGCCACACACTGGCCCGTCTTCAGGTCCCACAGCTTAACGGTTTGGTCAAAACTAGCGCTGGCAAGGAAGGTGCCATCGGGGCTAAACCTCACCTGGTAGACCCAGTTTTGATGGGCTGCCATCACCTGCAAACAGTCCCCGGTGGTGGAATCCCAAACTTTGAGGGTGTTGTCCATGCTGGCGCTGGCCAAGCGAGTGCCATCGGGGCTCCAGGCCAGTTCCCACACCCAGGTTTGGTGACCCACCATCGAGATCACAATCTCAAAGTTGTCGGTGCGCCAGAGGTAAATGCCACCACCCATATCGCCCGTTGCCAAGTAGTCGCCCTGGGGGCTAAATTGGCTGGTTAAAACACCCCCCAGGGCCTGGGTAAATCGGGTTTGGCAAAAGTGTGCGGCCTGAAAGTTGACGTTCTGGAGCGGATAGCCCTGCAGATCGGCCTGGCGAATGGTGAAACCCGAAAAGTCAAAACCGCTGATGTTGATCTGTAGGTGGCGGTAGAAATTGATCAGATTGCCCGGGGCGTAGTCCCAGGGCTGGTTGTGCGGCTGTTTGGCCCGCTCTAGCAATTGGTTTAGGTGCTGGGGCAGGGCTGCGGCAGACCCTAGGGCAGACTGCAACTGGGCCAAAACTGGGCCGAGAATGATGCGCTCCTGGCTGTTGCGCATGTAGTCGGGAACCGTAGTTTTGATCAGGGCAAAACGGTTGATGGCCTCCAGGGATAGCTGGAGCAGATCTTGGCTACAGGTGCCGATTAGGTAATCGGTGACATATTCCATCACCACGGGCTGCTGGGTGAGGTGGCCTGCCTTGGTTTCAATTAAGCTGCGCCAGCTCAAGGATTCAAGGGCTTCTAGCAGTTGCAAGCGAGTTGCCGTGGCACCCAGGTCGCTCTGCAGGGTATCGAGAGTAGTCCAATCTCGGTTGATCGCTAGCCAGACCATCAAGCTTTTCTCTAGGGGCGAGAGCCGCCCAAACTGCTGGTCGAGCAGCCGCCGAATGCCGTTGAAAACCAGGGTTTCTTCGGCCAAAAAGGCGGCGATCTGACCGTCAAATAGGCTTTGAATGGACCCGGCTACAATTTTAAGCGCCAGGGGGCTACAGGCGTAAAACTCGCACAGACAGGTCTTTTCTGTTGGGGTGCCGACCAGGTGGCGCGCCTCTAGCAGGGCTAGGGCGGTTTGCACGTCGCCGGTCAGGGAGTGCGATCGCACCCTGCCCCCCGGTTCCTCTAGCAGGCTCACTTCGGCGGGCTTTTCGCGGCTGGTCAGCACGACACAGCTTTGGTGTATCGCTTCGCCCAACAGTCGCAATAGGTCACCGTAGGCGTCGTAGCCCGGTTGATAGACTCCGACATGATCGCCCGCCTGCATCACCGCTTCAACGTTGTCGAGAATGATCAGACAGCGCCGTTCCCGCAGCCAGTGCAGCAGCCGCGCTGGCTCGGCCTGGGTGTCTGCTTGCTGCGACAAAAAGGGCACCAACTCACTCAGCAGGGTCTGCAGGGGTGGCGCATTGCGCAGCGATCGCCAGATCACGCAATCAAAGGTTGCCTGCACCCGATCCGCCAGTTTGGCCGCCAACGAGCTCTTGCCAATGCCGCCCATTCCCAGCAGCGCGATCAGGCGGCACTGGTCAGTGACCACCCACTGCCCTAGGGTATCGAGGTCTGCGGCTCGACCGTAGAACACCGAGACATCCGGTGCTTCGCCCCAGTCGGCAAAAGGGTTGTGGGGTGAGGTAGAGGGGCGGGTTGGGGGAGGTTGGATTGCCGATGTTGAATGGTGAATTGTGGAGTCCAGCCGCTGGGTGCCCCCCTTATCTCCTACTCCATCACTCCCCACGCCCGCACACATCAGCACCGCCCTGGCATTCACCTTACTCACCTTGCGGCCATAGGCCTCGCTTAGCAGTTTCCAAAATCGAGGGCCAAAGTCGCGCTGGAGGTAGTTGAGCGAGTAGCCCGATACATCGGCGATTTGCTCATAGGTGAGGTTGTCCCAAGCACCGCGCAATAGATCGAGCTCCAGGTCAGTCAGGGAGCGATCGCAGTGGGCTTTTAACGTGGCGTTGACGGTGGCGATCGCCTGCTCAAAGTCCATAGGGGCCGTTTGCCAGATCGAGAAAATCTTACGACACCTGTCTCAAGGGTGGCCATATAGACACAAATAGATTTAATGATCGGAAGACTGAATCCCGGCCCATGCCAGCAGAAGATATCAAGCTGACGGCGTGTTCGCTGTCTTGCTACGTTCCCGTGAACGCTAAAGGTAAAAAGTAGCGGCAGACTCCATACCTAAAGCCATACTTTTCTGTAAAGACAGGCCAGCGGGGTTCTCCTATGGTTAAACCATGCGTTACAAGGAGAACCGCCATGGGCACGTTTGTCTTAGTTCACGGGGCTGGATCGGGGGCCTGGGTGTGGCACAAGGTCGCCCCCCGATTAGAGGCCCAGGGCCACAGCGTCATCACCCCCGACTTGCCCGGCCACGGCATCAATCCCTTACCCATGGCGGAGGTCTCCCTAGACCGTTATGTGGGCTGCGTCTGTGACATTCTCAAGGGGCAAGCCGAGCCGGTGGTGCTGGTGGGCCACAGTCTGGGCGGGGCCGTAATCACCCAGGCGGCGGAATACTGCCCCGATCGCATTCAAACCCTAGTCTACTTATCGGGCTATCTGCTGGCCAACGGCGAAAGCGCCCTGGATATTACCCAGGCCGACACCGAATCGCTGCTGCTGGCCAATGCGGTTTTTTCTGCCGACCAGCTCTCGGCCACCTTCCGGCCCGAGGCCCTGCAAGAACTGGGCTACGCTGACTGCTCAGCGGCGGATATGGCCCTGGTGCGTTCGCTGCTGGCCCCCCAGGCTCTAGCTCCTCTGGCCACCCCCGTGCAGATCACCCCTGACCAGGCCGGACGGGTGCCCAGGGTCTATATCACCTGTACCCAGGATAGGGTGATTGGCCCAGCGGCCCAGCGGCGCATGTACACCGCTCTGCCCTGCGAACGGGTGATTGCCCTGGAGACCAGCCACAACCCCTACCTCTCGGCCCCCGAAGCATTGGCCCATCATCTACATGAATTGGACCACGGCGACCCATCGGCAAAAACTTTAAGATAAGTAAAGACTCTACCTGTCGCTGGGAGCTTAATTCTTTCGTGCAAATTGCCCGTCGTCCAACCGAGACTTGGACTGAACATCCCTCCCCCGGCTCCATCGTGCTCGACACCCGCGACCTCTCCAAGGTGTACGGGCGGGGCAAACAGCGGTTTGAAGCGGTGAAGCAGGTCTCATTGACCCTGCACCAGGGGGAGGTGCTGGCCTTTTTGGGACCCAACGGGGCTGGCAAAACCACCACCATCAAAATGATGGCTGGCCTGGTGCGCCCCACCCAGGGGCGGGTCACCGTGGCCGGAGAAGACCCCCACCGCCAGCCCCGTGCCCTGCGCCACATTGGTGCCGTGCTAGAGGGCAACCGCAATTTGTACTGGCGCTTGACCCCAGCCGAAAATCTGGACTATTTCGGCGTCCTGCGGCAGGTGCCCCGCCAGCTGGCCCATCGCCGGGGGCTGGAACTGTTAGCCCGGTTTGGGCTAGAGGAAAAGCGTAATACCCCAGTGCAAAAGCTCTCCCGCGGGCAGCAGCAAAAGGTGGCGATCGCCGTCGCCCTGATCCACAATCCCCGGCTGCTGCTGCTGGATGAACCCACCCTGGGGCTGGACGTGGAGGCAGGCGAAATGGTCAAAGCCCTGGTACGCCAGATTGCCCAGGAGGGTCGCGCCATTCTGCTGACCACCCACCAGCTCGATGTGGCCGAAGAACTGGCTGACCGGGTCGCCATCATTCGCCGGGGGCGGATCATTGCCGAGCAGTCGACCGAAGCCTTACTGAGGGAATTTTCGGGTTCCACCTATCACCTGGAGGTGGACGGCGAGCTTTCTCCCCCACAGATCCATACCGTGACCCAGCTAGGGGCGACGGTGCGGGGAACGCAGATTACCTACGCAGGCACCCCGGAAAATCTCTATGCCTTGCTGGGGGCGCTGAGCCCGGTGCCGCTGGTGGCGGTGCAGCGCGATCGCGCCGACCTCACCCAGGTATTTCTCAAACTGGTCAAAGACCAGCCGGAGTCTTCCCCATGATCGATCTGCTCTACGCCGAACTCAAGCGCACCTGGATTCAGTTCATCCGCTACCCCACGGAGGTGATCTCGGGGATCGTGATTATCATGGCCGTCTTCTACGGTCTGTTTGCCAGTGCCCAGTACATGGCCGGTCCGGGGTTTGCCTTTGGCGATCGCCTCGATGCCGTGGTCATCGGCTATGCCCTATGGACGCTGATTATTTCCGTCAACAACGACATTGCCATTAATCTCCAGATCGAAGCCGAAACCGGCACCCTGGAACAGGTCTTTCTCTCCCCCTTTGGGGCACCGCGAGTCTTTTTGGCCCGAGCCTTTGCCAGCCTGGCCCTGCGATTGGTGATTTTGATGGTGGTGTTGCTGCTGCTGATGGGGATCTCCGGTAGTCGCCTGGCCTTTCCGCCAACATTGCTGTTGCCGCTGGCGTCGCTACTGCTAGCCGGTTACGGTCTGGCCTTTTTGATGGGGGCGGCGGCACTGGTGTTCAAGCGAGTGCAGCAAATTTTGGGAATTTTTCAGTTCCTGCTGCTGTTTCTGCTGGCCGCCCCCCTGGAGGAAGCCACCGGCCCGATGCAGTATCTACGGTTCCTGTTACCCATGCTGCCCAGCACCGGCCTGCTGCGCGACCTGATGGCCCGAGGCCTGGGTCTGGACTGGGTTACCTACGCTCTGGCTCTGCTCAACGGGCTGGTCTATTTCGCCCTGGGGATGCTGGTTTTCCGCTGGGCCGAAGCCACCGCCAAGCAGCGGGGCTCCCTGAGCGGCTATTAATCGCCGATGAAAATCAGACCCCTGGGCCAGTATCTGACGCTGGCGGAGGTTTGCATAAATTCATGCATTCAGGGCCATGGAACTGCCTGGAGACGAGGCAGCGATCAAACCGTTATCCTAGATATAAGGTCAGATAAAATCTCAACCCATGACCACCCGCAAACAACTCCTCTACGAAATCAACAACGCCTCAGACTTGCTGCTGGAAGAGGTGCTTGATTTTCTACTGTTTGTCAAAACCCGGCAACACCAGCAGATCTCAGAACCCGCCGTCACAGAATTATCCTCACCTCAGTCTTCATCTCCTATTTGGGAAGCGTTTGAAGCCTTTGCCGACACATTACCCGAATCTGTGGCCGCTACCTTACCAACCGATGGGTCCACTCAGCTTGATCACTACCTCTACGGTTCGCCCAAACGCGACGAATGAGAACCCTCTTCGCTGATACCTTTTACTGGGCTGCTCTGCTGAATCCCAAAGATCAGTGGCATCAAGAGGTTCGCCGCTTTAATCAGACACTGGGAACAGTTCAATTGTTCACCACCGACGAAGTGCTGACCGAGTTTTTGAATTTCTTTTCTGGTTTTGAGCCCCCTATTAAACAAGGGGCAGTTCAGCGTACAGAACTTATCCTGCAAAACGCTATGGTGCAAGTTCAAGTTATTCCCCAAAGTAGAAATACTTTCTCGTCTGGTCTAAGACTCTACAGTCAGCGCCTGGATAAAGGCTACAGCCTGACCGATTGCATCTCAATGCAGATCATGAAGTCCTTCAGCATTACAGAGGTCCTGACCCACGATAAGCACTTTGCCCAAGAAGGATTTACTGTTTTGTTTCGATGCTTTTCCGCTGGGCCGAAGCCACCGCCAAGCAGTTTATCGACAATATCCAAGCTCAGATGGCCCGATTTCGACAGCGGTAGGACACATGTGACTAGTTAAGCTTAGCTTGTTGGGCTACACGGGCAGCAGTTTCAGCATCTTGTCGCAGTTGCTCGGCTTCAGCCTGGGCCTCTTCGGCAAGCTGTTCAAGACTTTCGGCCATGGTTAGAGCATCTTGCCCCAGATATTTTGCTTTTTCAAGTTTGTCGCTGAATTCAACAGAAGTTGCTTCAATATCTTTAAATAGTTCTCGGTACTCTTCGGGGGGATTTTCAAGCCAAGACTGAAAATCAGGTTGATCAGCTTGCAGCAGGGCAAGCGCTGTTTTCCAAGAAGATTTAAAGCTGAAATTAAGCGACCTGAGAGCCGTATATTTAGTCTTTAATGTTTTTGTGTTTGTTACCTGGGCTAAGGCGTAAACCTCAGTTTTTAGGTCGGCAATAGATTTAACAGGGTTGGGGCTAAGATTGACTTCCAGCAAAGCAACAGCCTGCTGCCAAGACGATGTGAGCCGCAAGTTCAAATCTTTAATTGGCTGATACTTGGCCTTAAGCTGCTGGGTATTGCTCACACCAGCTAACCCATAGGCTTTAGCCTTCAGATCATTAATGCCCATCACGACGAATTTCCACAATACCTAGCTTGGTCTGCTGACGAAGTTGATTTAGTTCTAAGCGTAGCGTTTCATTTTCTTGCTGTAGGCGTTGGTTTTCTGCTTTGGCCAAGGTAAGTTGCTGACGCAGATCCTGGATAGCCGATCGAGCTTCATCACGTTCTCGGCGGAATCTTTGGGTGTGAGCTACCCGACCGCCTAAGCTTTGATTGTTTTTGGCTAGTTCTTGTCGCCGTTTGGCAACTTTGTCAAACTCTTTCTGCAGCTTCTCAAAGTCTTCTAGCAGTTCAGCGTAGGCTTTGTCGCTTTCGGCTTGAACCTTAAGCTTTTCGTTTTCGGCTTCCAGAATAGAGATGCGAGTTTTAAGCTGCTGATTTTCCTGGTCTTTGCCAAAAAGCTTCTCCTGTAGTGCGCGAATTAGCGCCATCAAACGGGATCTTTGATGTTCTACTTCGCTATTGGCATCCTGCAATTCTACGACCCGATCTTTGAGAATGCCAGCTCGCCGCTGTAAAACCTGGGCAGTGCATTCGTACTT